>JANYCV010000313.1 GCA_025360145.1 Acidobacteriaceae bacterium | reverse complement strand
ATCCCCGGTTCCCGGCCGCAGCCACCTTCACCGGGCTCCACATCCACGATGGAAAGGCTGCCGACAACGGGCCAGTCACCATTAACACCGGCCTGAACGGAATGAATACGGTGGTAACCGACTCCGGCGCGGCGAATATCTACAAGGTGGTGAACGTCAATAGTGCTGCGGCTCTGGCGACTCTAAACTCGCTGGTGCAGAATCCTGAAAATCACTATGTGAACCTTCATACCACGATAAATCCCGGTGGTGCCGTTCGCTCTCAGCTGATGCCGGTGAACGCGGCTTTGCCCGTCGTGAATGCGGTTATCAGCGCGGTCAGCGATCCCACTCTGAAGACGGTAGCGCCAAGCGGATTGATGACCATCTTCGGCACCAACCTAATCAAGGTTCCAGGTGACTTGCAAGCGTCTTCGGCGGGCGGTGTATTCCCCGTCTTCTACAATGGCACTCAAGTGACGGTGGGAGGTAAGGCGGCGCCGATTGTGGTTGACACGCCGGGTTATCTGGTGGTGCAGGTTCCTTCGGATGCGACGCCCGGTACACCGGACCTTGTGGTGAAGAATTCCAACGGAGCGAGCGGAGCGTTCAAGACGACGGTCGCCGCCGTGGCGCCCGCAGTGTTCTTCGATTCCAACGGCGGCGTTATTTTGAAGAACTCCGACTATACCCTGGTCGGCACCGGAAATGCGGTCATGGCCGGCGATATTGTACTGATCTACTCCACGGGGCTTGGTTCGATTACCGGTTTGACTGCCGGAACCTTGACTCCGGCTCCCACTGGGGCATCCGGCCTGTACAATTCTGCGGCGGTGAAAGTGACAATCGGCGGAAAGGACGCGCCGGTTATTTACTCTATCGCTTCGCCGGGGTTTGTGGGTCTGTATCAGACGGCCGTGACCATACCGCCGGGCGCTGGTACGGGGAAGGTGCCCGTGGTGTTGACGAGCGGCAGCACAGCGTCGAACACGGTTAGCATCCTGCTGCAATAGAGACACAACCGAAGGGGCTCCGAAGAAGGTTCGGGGCCCCTTGTTCAAACCCGCTTGAGCACCATCGCTGAATTCTTACTTCCGAAGGCAATGCAATTTGCAACCGCATTTTCAAGCTGTAGCGCCCTTCCATCCTTCGGCACGTAATCCAGATCGCACTCCGGGTCGGGGACTTCCACGTTGATCGTCGGCGACACAAATCCATCGCGCATCGCAAGCAAAATAGTCGCGATGCCGGCCGCGCCACAGGCCCCTTGCGGATGTCCGATCATGCTCTTTAACGACGATCCCGCGAACCGGTAAGCATGTTTGCCAAACGCCAGCTTCACGGCGCGAGTCTCTATCCGGTCGTTCAGTTCGGTGGATGTACCGTGATAACTCAGATACTGAATCTGTTCCGGCGGCAGCTCCGCCTCCTGCAACGCCAACCCGATGGCGCGCGCCGGTTCTTCCCCGCACTCCTCCAAACGCACGCGATGGAAGGCTTCGCAAGTGGATCCATAACCGGCAATTTCGCCATAAATGTGTGCGCCGCGGTTCCTGGCCCGCTCCATTTCTTCCAGGACGAAAAACCACGAGCCCTCCCCAAGGACGAAGCCGCCCCGATCCTTTGAGAACGGGCGCGAGGCCAGCTCCGGCGTGCCATTCCAGCGCGAGGCCAGGATTCGCATGAGGATGAATCCGCGCAATATCAACGGCGCGATGGGCGCGTCCACGCCTCCGGCCACCATGCAATCCAGCATCCCGTGGCGAATGTGCCGGAAAGCGTAGCCAATGGCGTCGGTGGAGGAAGTGCATCCGGTGGAGATCAGATGGCTCAACCCGCGCAAGCCGAATTTCATGGATACTTCACTGGCCAGCGTCCCGGGCGTGGAAGTAGGGATGACGTAAACGCTGCACTGTTTCTGCTTGCCTTCGTAATAGAGCCGGTACTGGTCTTCGGTGAATTCCTGGCTCGCGCCGCCAGAGCCTACCATCACGCCGATCTGCCGCAGTTCGTCGCGGCTCATCGCTGCGGTGTCTAGTCCCGCGTCGGAGAGTGCTTCGCCGGCTGCGGCGACTGCCAGCGGCACCACGCGGGAAACGTGCGGACGGTCCTTCGGAGCGACGTACAAATCCTCATCGAATCCTGTGATCTGCCCGGCCACTTGCACCGCTGATTCACTCGGGTCGAATGCGGTGATCCGGCGGACCCCGCTGACGCCGTCCTTTGTCGCCGACCAAAACGCTTCGCGGCCGATTCCATTCGGACTGACCGCTCCGATTCCAGTAATCGCAACCCGTCTCATCATGCGGTCTGATTAGCGGTCTGAATGTCGTGCCGGGGGAGGAAAGGCATTGTGTTAGTATACGCTTTGTCTATGGATGCAGTGCAGCCCGATTGGATTACAAAAAAAGCACTCGACACCCTGGCCGGTATCGAAATCGGCATCATTGGCGGAGTTGTCATGCTGTTGTGGCTGGCCCTCAGCGCGCCGCTGATCGGCAATTCCTGGTGGTCCGTTCTGAATCTATTCGCTTCGCATTCCTATGGAGTGCGCCTGGTGCGCGAGGGCCCTGGAATGGTGACGGTTTCGGGGATTGCTATTCAGCTTGCCGCCGCCGGCTTGGTAGGGGCGATTACCGGTTTTCTGGCACCTGGCGGGCGCTTGTTTGGGCTCGCCGTCACCTTCACCTGGTATGTACTGTGCTACGGATTCCTTTGGAAGCGATATGCGCCGCTGGTGGCTGTTTATGGGCCTCAGCCGTTACTGGCGATCGCGTTCTTCCTGTACGGTTCTGTCTTAGGCTGGCATTCGGATCTGGCGGCCCGGCTCTATGGAAGTGGTAATGACCCGGCCGCAAATTCTTAACGCTTTGGCGTCAGTACTTCCGGCTTCACCTGGTTCAAGTGGCTGGCTGCGTCCTGCTTCCGTGCATTCAAGCCGGAAATGTCGAGCGTTTTCTGGGTGATCACCGGCTCGATTGTCACCACTCCGCCCTGCGTATTCCGGAACGGAACGCTCAGTACGATCTCGCGAATCAAAGTCCGCGCCCGGTAGTTGTCTTTCTCTAAAGTTTGGACCAGGCGCTGCACGGCACAACTGTCGCCATCCTGCAAGCTCCGCCCTAGTGCATAGCCCATCACACGGCCCGTGAGATTCCGAATGAAATCCTCTTTGCGGTCCAGCAGCGCCTGCCGCAGTTCCACCGGCCCGTTAAACTTCGCGCCGGAAGGCAAAGCACCGGTTGCATCGATCGGCTTCCCGCTTGCATCTTTTTCCCGCCATCGTCCCATCCAATCGAAATTCTCAAGCCCCAAGCCGATGGGGTCCACCTCAGATCAAACGGACGACGAGAAGCGCGAAGCATTGCGAGACCGCGTCCGGGATGCGAATAGGAAGCTGAACGGTGTCGCCAAAGATGCCGGAGTCCAAAAGTTCGGAATCTTCAACGATGCCGGTTACAAGGGCCTCTACGGAGGACTCGGCGCTTTTGATATTAAAGCCTTTAAAGGGATTCCTTCAACTGACGACTTACTCGACCGATGTGGACGGGCGGAGCTCGCAATGAATGAGTTTAGGATCACTCAAACAGAACAAAAATTAGTGCGCGACAGGACCAAAGACGAGCGCTCGGCCGTTGATGCCCATTACGAGAATCTTTATCCGGCAGCCGCGATCCGTCCCATTGTTCGCCTATGGCTTGCTCTACAACCCGTAAAGCAGTTCGGGTGAAGTCGTGATCCTTGGGTTTGCTTGAACCGCTAGGCATGATACGATTTTATATCATGAGCGACCAAGTCCCCGCCGACAACAGTAAGGAAGATGGGGGCCAGCATTCCTTGAAGGTCGGCGACATCGAAATTTATTATCACGCCCTCTATCACCACATTGCGCATTGGACCGCATATATCGCGATGATTGCTACGCTGATTGCGATCGGGGCAAGCCTGTCCGCGTTCCAGGGTGTCATGGCCGGTTTCCGAATAGTAGGAGCCGCGGGTGTAATATTTGCTGCTTGGCTTGGTGCGTGGTACTTCATCCGAGGCATGGACACGTATGGCGCCATCCTTTGCGAGTCAGTGCCGAAATGGTATCTAGCTCGGACACATACCTTTCCTCATAAGCGAACAATAGCAATTGGAAAATTAGCGGCCACCCTCGCTGCTGTAGTTGACCTCGCCTTAATGACGGCGCTTGCGTATCCATTTTCGAACTGACCCACTACATAAATTTGTGCAACGCAGGTTTAAGGCGCTACCACGGCCTGGGTACTTACCGTACCTGTAAATCCGGCAGATGATATCCCGCGGATCGTGCCAAGCCGCTGAACTACCCTAGAATTGCCACTCCCTGCCGACTAACTGCCAGATTTCGCTACAATGACCGAGGACCCCGATGCGAAGCGAAAGACTCCACCCCACAGTACGCGCGCTGCTAGAAACAATGGAGGCCGAAGGCGGCCCCGCCCTCGAAACTCTTTCCCCAGCCGACGCGCGGCAAGCGGCCATTGATGGCCTGCAAGTTTCCGGCGGCACGGCGGAGCCGGTTGCTTCCATAGAGAATCTTCGAATTCCAGGGCCGGATGGCGAGATTCCCATCCGCGTCTATACGCCCAACACCGCAGCGCCGCGGCCGGCCATGTTGTACTTTCACGGCGGCGGCTGGGTGGTCTGCGATCTGGATACGCACAATGTGGTCTGTACCGCGATTGCCAACCGCGCGGGTGCGGTGGTGGTGGCGGTGGACTACCGCCTCTCGCCTGAGCACAAGTTTCCGGCGGCGGTGACGGACTGCTATGCCGCCACCGTCTGGGTCGCGGAGAACGCCGAACGGCTGGGCATCGATCCGAAACGGATTTCCGTAGGCGGGGACAGTGCCGGGGGCAATCTGGGCGCAGTGATCTCACTCCGGAGCAGGGATGAACGCGGGCCCGCGATCGCGCTGCAGGTGTTGGTTTATCCGGTAACGGATCTCTCCACGTTTGAGACGCCTTCGTATCGCGAGTTCGCCGAAGATCACCACCTGACCAAAGCTGAAATGGAATGGTTTCGCGGCCATTACCTCGCGTGTCCGGAGGATGGCCTGAATCCGCACGCATCGCCGCTGCTGGCGCAAGACCTTCATGGCCTTCCGCCGGCGCTGGTAATCACCGCGGAATGCGATCCGCTGCGGGATGAAGGCGAGGCTTATGCAAAGCGCCTGGAACATGCGGGTGTGCCCGTCACCTGCACGCGCTATGAAGGCATGATTCACCCGTTTTTCTCGTTGTCCGGCGCCATCCCGCGGGCGCTCGACGCCATTCAACAAGTAGCCGATGCCGTCCGCACGGCAGGTAGACATCCTCGAGTTAGCTTTCCTACGGTGGATTTTGGAGCGCTTGCCGTCGATGTTGAGTGTATTGCCATCGACTGGTTTCGGTGGATAGTCGGGGAAAGCGCATCGACTGTAATGCCGACGCGACATGGAAGAGTGAGCGCATCGAGTTGGTTTTCCTACAGTGGATTTTGGAGCGCTTGCGGTGGATGTGGAATGTATTGCCCTCGACTGGTTTCGATGGATAGACGGGGCAATCGCGCCGACGGTAATGCCGACGCGACATGGAAGAGTGATTGCATCGAGTTGGTTTTCCTTCAGTGGATTTTGGAGCGCTTGCCGTCGATGTGGAATGCGTTACGTTCTAGTGGCTTTGGCGAATGAGTGAGCCAAGTGCGTCTTGAAGGGTCGTGACACAGCACACACGAGTGTGAATGCTGCAGGCGGATGGATTGATTTAGTTGAGTTTGGAGGCATCATGAATTTGAGATTTGCACTGATCCTGGTTGGGGTGGCTTCTGCACTGGCTGCGGACGGGGACAAGAATAAAGCGCCGAAGATTTGGGATGAAAATGCGCTTAAAGATTGGGCAACGCCGATCACCGGAGTGAATGCTCGACCTAACCATTACACTGAAGCCGAATACTATGCAGCGCCAGTGGACGATCTGCGGACTTATCCGGTATACCATCCTGATTTTGAACCGGCCGGGTATTTGGATTCGATTCGCAATCGCGGTGCGAAAGTGATGATTGAGCAGGGGAAGGCGCGGACGAAAGCGGAGTGGATTACGGCTGGGAGTTTGGTTTGGGATGAGTTGGATGTACCCCTTGTGCGAACTTCCGATGCCCGGATCATCGATTTTTTCCGGAGCCGGGAAGCGCTGAAGAAGTACCCAGTGCGAATCGACAAGGGTGGGCGGTTGATTGACTTCCGGTGGGTGGTGGAAAAAGATGGCGGGTTGAAGTTGACCAGCAGGGAATGCGCCGCCTGCCATACGCAATTACTGCCAGACGGAACGATTATTCGAGGGGGGCAAGCACATTTTCCGCCGCCTCCGACACCTCCGATGGTTGGCATGTTGTTTTCGGCTTTTTCAGTGCCCAAAGAGATTGGCGGAGAGTTATCTTCACCTGGGGAGGGGCTGTATGCGCAGTTCGGCGTGCCCTGGCTTGCTGATGACATCCATAAAAACATGCTGACTATGCC
This sequence comes from Acidobacteriaceae bacterium, assembly GCA_025360145.1. Taxonomy (GTDB): domain Bacteria; phylum Acidobacteriota; class Terriglobia; order Bryobacterales; family Bryobacteraceae; genus JANXXV01. Next base: position 1,150 of record JANYCV010000313.1, on the reverse strand, counting down.
AATTCCGGAGGCGGCGAAGTTGGGGGATGCCGATACTCCGGGGACGATTGCGCGCTTCAACGGGAGCCCCTACTGGACAACGAAAATACCGAGCTTGATTAGCGTTCGCTATAACCGTTATTTGGATGCTACGGGGACGCATAAGAATCGGGGGCCGGAAGATATTGCGCGGTATGCGGTGCTGGTGGGAGTGGCTGATGACGGGTCGATTGGACCTTACAAGTTTTTCACCGACTATCAGCGGAAGTTGCGGTTCCGAAGCAGTGATGATGCACTGTATGCGCTGGGGATGTTCATAACTTATGGGCTGGAAGAGCCGAAGAATCCCAATCAGGTTGATGCTTTGTCGGGGCGCGGGGCACAGGTTTTCCAGCGTTCGGGGTGCGCGGGATGTCATTCGGGAAGCGATTATTCCAATGGGATGCTGATTGCTGCAGATGGATTTGTGCCGCCTGATGGTGAGTTGAGCAAGGGTTTGAACATTATGCGCGGGATGAAGATTGGGACCGACACAGGGTTGGCTCTAAAGACGCGCAAGGGGACAGGGTTTTATAAGGTTCCGTCGCTGAGGGGGCTTTGGCACCGGACGTTCATCGAGCATTCGGGATCGATTGCTTCGCTGGAAGAGTGGTTTGGTCGAGAGAGGTTAAGGGCTGATTATGTGCCTGGTGGACGGAAGGGGCCGCTGGGAGATAAACATGCTGTGCCTGGGCATGAGTTTGGGCTGGATCTTGGGGTGGAAGATAAGCGGGCGTTGATTGCGTTTTTGAAAACACTGTGATTGCCGAGGGGTTGACTGGCGTGCGCTGAGAACAAATTTGTTGCCTTCGGGATCACTGAACATCGCATAGGTGCCTCAGGGTTGCCTGGTTTGAGGCGTTGGAAATTGGACACCTCTGGCAGAGAGCGCGTCGAGTGCGGCGTCGATATCGACGCAGTGGGACGAAGCCGGGTAGGAAGTTCCGCTGCGATTTTCGTGGCCTTCCGGAGTGAAGAGCACGACGCCAGTGGAAGCGCCTAGGATTGCCAACTCAACGTAGGGCTGGACAATGAAGCGGCCGCCGAAAAAGGCGGCTGGCCCAACGTAGTCACGGTTTCCGTGGATGAAAAACCGGGCGTGCCACCCATTCCAGACGAACATCCAACGTTC
>JANYCV010000276.1 GCA_025360145.1 Acidobacteriaceae bacterium | reverse complement strand
CAATTTGCCGAACGATGAACGGGTGACGGCGCAGAAGGGCAGCAAGCGGGTGATGCTGAAGAACGTGCAGGAGGCGAAGTTTAAGTCGACGCTGGTGCCGATTTCAAAGCGCGTTCTGCCGTTGGCGGCGCAAGGCGACCTGAGCTTCGATTCGTTTTTCACGCACATTCTGGCGCATGAAATGACACACGGCATCGGGCCGCATCAGATCACCGTCGCCGGGCGCGCGACCACGCCGCGGCAGGAGTTGAAGGGCCTCTACGGCGCGATTGAAGAAGCGAAGGCGGACGTGACCGGGCTGTACATGTTGCAGTACATGTTCGATAAGAAGCTGCTGCCGGAATCGGAGCACAAACTGTACACCAGCTATCTGGCTTCATCGTTCCGGACGCTGCGGTTCGGGCTGAACGAAGCGCACGGGAAGGGAATGGCCGTGCAGTTCAGCTACCTGATGGACAAGGGCGGATTCGTGGCGAATGCGGATGGGACATTCAGCGTGAACTTCGCCAAGATCAAGGGAGCGGTGCGGGACCTGGTACACGATCTGCTGAACATCGAGGCCACCGGCGACTATGCGGCCGCGAAGAAGCTGCTGGATGGGCTGGGAAAATTGCGGCCTGAGTTGACGGCGGCGATTGAGAAGTTGAACGATATCCCAACGGATATCGATCCGGTGGATGTAACGGCGGACCGGCTGGCGCCGAGGAGATAGAGCATCGCTCTTGCGGAGCCGGTCGCTCTACTTCGTCTGGATTCCCTCGATGTACTTTGCGACATTGTACACTCGCACCCTGCCGAGATCCTGGTCCCAGGCGACTTGCGAAAAAATAGGTCCTCACACTGGCATCTCTCGCGTGCCATGTCCAGCCGTCAAGGGATCTTCGCCCGATACAATTCGCTGCATTCGCACCCTTGGAAAGGCTCCGCGGTTGCGTATGGAGATGCGCGTCAAATCCGGCGGCGCCACTTTGAGCGACTTCGCCATGGGGCCACCGCCTTTCCCATCTTTGCCGTGGCACACAGTGCAATACGCGGTGTACAGGGCAGGCCCCTGGATCGAATCAATTAAATGAGTGGTCTCGAGCGACTGCGCCTTTTGAGTCTGCGCCGAACTCAACAGGATAACAAGAAACAAACCGCCCGCCATCAAACCGCAAGTTTTATATAGCATGCTGATTCGAACTTAACCCCTTTGGTTGTGCTCCCCAAATGAGCCTCGCCTTAGGCGGCTAATCCGGACCGCATCATCAGTGAGCAGGACCGCCGTCCTGACCTTAGCTGCCGGTGCCGTACTCGTTATTTCTAGTCACTCTCAGACAGTTCTTCCAGAGATTCATCCTGTTCGTAAGTTGGCCCCATTCGTTGCTCTTCCTCCGTCGAAAGTTCCGCACCGGGATAGAGTCTCCTCAGGTCCCATTCATTGACCCAGCGGCGGACGTAGGAGCGCATCTGCCGTCTCATGGACGCCTCAACAGTCGAAATCTCAGGCGGATCCCAACTATACGCTTTTCCGTGGATCTCCTTGATCCGCTGGTAAGTATCCGCCAAACTTAATTCATCGGGAGCTTTTAGCGTCAACGTCTCGCGCTCTATGATTCGCATCCCTGTCTCGGCCCGGCCGGCGAGAGTCGTGTACTCCACCGTTTCTTTCGCTCGAAATCGAGCGCCAATTCGATCCCGGTCACTTTTCTCCTGGAGTACAGCGAGACCGAAGTCGTCAGTAATCGTGGCTACGGCGGTCAGCCCTGGGTAAGTTTCGCCTTCGACTCTACCCATCCAACGAGCAAGCTCGGCGTAGGACCTGCCCCGCTGCAAAATGCTGTATCTGCCAACCAGTTCGATTTCGTCGATCAAAAGCACCCATCCGCTGTATCCCGCGGCAAGAATCAATCGTGAAACGAAAAGGAAGCGCTGCAGGGCGAGATCTTTCACCTTGATGGCTTTCAACGAGTACGCGCCAGTACAATCTATTTGCTTGAGTCCTAGTCGAATTCGACTGATGGAAAGCGGCTCGCCAGACCAGAAGTTTGTGATATGGTCCAGCAGTTCCGGATCGTTATTTAGCCGCTCGTGGAGCAGAAGCGTTGCCATGAACATCTCGCTGAGCCCGCTGGTGGGGCGGTTCGCCCACTCGACGAACTCGGCATACTTGCGGCCTTCGGGCTGGAGCCTTAAAGCAATCTCGCGTATCGCTTGGCCGCTCAGACCCGGAACAACCGCGCCGTCGATTGCCGCAAGATAAACTTTCGAGGGGTCGAACAGGGGTGTCTCTTTACTGATTACCACGCGGCTGCAAACGAAGTTCTTTGAAACTGCGAGATGCTCGAAGTAATCGAGCGAGTGCGACTTTCCGGCACCAAAGCCACCGGCAATCAGCAGCCCTGGAACCTGTTTGCCTTCCCCGGCAAAAGTCTGGACCGCGGTCAGCCTCTGCAAAAATGCTTTCTCGGCGTCAGGCTGGTTAGATCCTAGGGCGCTGACAGCATCTCTATTCGGAACTCCGTTCCGCAGGGCTTCCAGAGCGCGCCGAAAGTCGATCTTCGATTCAGTTTCCATTGCGGCTGCCTCCTTGAGCTGTATCCGAAATCCGAGCTAAAGAAGCCATCGGGTTAACAAGGCTTTTGTCTCGAATCTCGTCGACAATCCTAAATTTCAGGGCCTCGTATGCACTGATGCCCCGGCTATCGTCTTCGAGAAACCTAATATCGGGGACCACCGTGATTAGGCATCCTTCCAATTGGTCCGCTGAGTCTATGAATTGCCGCAATACCTCATAGGTATCCACTACGGCAGCCTTGCTGTAGAAAAGGCTTTGGTCGTGTGGATTCTTCGGCAACATGACGCGTTGCGCGTCCAAGAGAACCACCGTACCGGGATAGCCCGCAAACCTTATCCAGTGGATCATCGATTCGAAGAAGTGCCGTGCTGTATGGCGGTTGATTTTGCGAAAAATCTGATATGGCTTCACCGCGCTTACCGCTTTATTCTGTCCCGTTAACCAACGGGTCAATACGGAAGTTGTCGCCGATCCATCCTGCCCGCCGGAGAGCTCGGCTAAGCATAGATGGGTCATCGCAACACGGAAGTCTCTGGCGAGATTCCATTGTTTGAACACATGTTCGCCGATTGATTTTTTCAAATCCAACAAGAGCAACTGCGGATCAACGTGGTTATGGTCGGCGAGCCGCTGATAGATTGGCCCCTCTTCGCCGTCAATCCATGAATAGCCCAATTCAGCCGCCAGCTTGGCGATTATTTTATGAATCAGAATCTGCCAAGGCATTTGTTGGGCCGTGCGAAAAAAGATCTCGTCGATCATGTTAACTTTCGTCTCGGAGGCATTGATATTTACCACGAGATAGCCTGAGCGCAGCGAGATCCCGGCGAGACCATCGAACAGATCTTGACGGAGAGAGTCATCCAGCGGAACGGCGAACTTGATTGCCGAGCCCCCGTCCAGCAGGAAGGTCGAGAGATACTCCTGGTTGATAAAATGCAGCCACTCTTGGGGCCCGATCGCGGCGGTCACTCCGATACCTCACTGAACCGAATTCCATAGTAGGATATGGTTTCGCCATCTGGCGCAACGAATGACAGGGTACCTCTAGCCGCCTTTGTTCCCGTGCTCGCCGGAAGGGAACAGATGGCTCCAGACTTAGTCTTGGTAACGCCGCTGCGGTCCAAGAGAAACAAATCGCGTGCAAAATCCGTCTGGTCAAAGCTGGTGGCCGAGCCGGGCAAGAGCGTTAGTGTATCGTAGACGCTTGCAAGCGCCACCGTCTTGCCGTATTCATTTCCGGCCAGGAGACGATAGGTGCGGTGCAGTACCTCAAGAAAAGTATGAGACGGCGCCTTCGGTTTCCTCGCCTGAATCGCCTTGAGAATTTTCACCACGTGGGACGGGCGAATAGCTTGCACCTTCTTACGGTTGATTCTTACGGCACGGTCCGCCGGGAGAATCCGAACGATGGAAGGAAAAACGACGAGACCCCCATCGCGCTGCTGTATCTGAAGATTTTCGGCTTTCGCCGTGCTGATGAGATCGGCGGCGTATTCGTCACGCAGATACGCTTCCTCTTCGTCGGGACTGAAGGGCCACGCTGATCTCGCGTTACCAACCTCTTGTCGCGTGGATTCGAGAATTGCCAGCAGCCGCTCAGACGCTTTCCGCACTTGCGGAATATCGCCGCCGGACGCAGCCCGGTGTAGTTGCTTTATGGCCTTGGCCAAGTGAGCTATCGCTCTGCCTGCTGCGTCGGCCGCTCGTTCGGTGTCAGAGCATCCCTGTTCAAATGTCAATCGTAACCTCCATAGTTCATTAGTTCGGTGCTCTTACCGGCCAAAGACAAACCGCGCGCGCCGCGGGTCCGCTCCGCCTTCCAGCACTCCATTATTAGACACAATCACCGTGGGCGCCGAGGAGTTGCTCCACTCTCCCGTCAACGTAACACGATGTCCCAGCGCCGTCAGTTTCGCCGCGGTATCCCGCGAAATCCGGCCTTCCAGATTCAGTTTTCCCGGAACGAATTGATGGTCCGCGAACGACGCGTAAAAGTGCTCGCTCTGGAACCTCGGCGCTTCCACCGCTTCTTGCGCCGACATATTGAACACCAGAATATTCAACAACACTTGCAACATTGCTTGATCCTGGTTGTCACCGCCCGGCGTCGACATCACCAGAAACGGCTTTCCATCCCTGGTCACAATGGTGGGGCTCAAGGTCACGCGCGGACGCTTGCCGGGCGCGAGTTCGTTCGGATGTCCAGGCGTCAACACGAAGGACTGCAACCGCGACGAGAACGGAATGCCGGTATCGCCCGCGATGACCGAGGGCAGCCATGCGCCGCTGGGCGTGGCCGAGAACATGTTCCCCTTCCGGTCGATGACATTCACGCAGGTTGTATCGTTCACAATGCCGCCGCTATCGGTGGTCTTATCCTTGGGCAACGGTGCGCCGAACGCACCGGGGCGAGACTCCATCGAGGCGTGCTGCGGGTCGATCAGCTTTCTGCGGTCGGTGGCGTAGTCGCGCGAAAGCAGCGTCTCTTCCGGGATCTTACTGGACTTCGGATCGCCGTAGTAGCGGTCGCGGTCGGCGAAGGCGAGCTTTGTGGCTTCCACCACTGCGTGCAAATACTCAGGCGAGTTGTGGCCCATCGCCTTCAGGTCGTACCCTTCCAGAAGATTCAGAGCTTCCAGCATCACCGGGCCCTGCGTCCAAAAGCCGGGCTTGTAGACTTCAAAGCCATGGAATGACGCGGACTTCGGATCGTCCTGATCGGCGTGGAAATTTTTCAGATCGTCGTAGGTGATCAGTCCTTCGTTCGCCTCCGAGAATGCAGCGAAGCGCTTGGCGATCGAGCCTTTGTAGAACAGATCCCGCACTGCCTGCAACTTCTTCGCACGGTTGCCGCGCGTCTTTTTCTCCACAGCCGCCAGTTCACGCAGGGTCTTGGCCAGCGTAGGCATACGCACAATCTCGCCCCGCTGCGGTGGCGTTCCGTTCGGATAGAAGAACGACTTCGACGCCGGCCAGAGTTCCAGGATTGTCTGATAGCCTTTCAGCATTCCGGCGAACTCTTCGGCGATGGGAAAACCTTCGGCATACTCGATGGCAGGCGCGGCGACTTGCGCAAAGCTCATGGTGCCGTATTTTTGCAATGCCAGAATGAGGCCGTCAAAGACGCCGGGCAGAATCGCCGCGCGGATTCCTTGCGACGGGATGGGCGGCATGCGGCCGGGCTGTTCCCATGGCTCCATCGGCCGCTGCTTATAGAACGCCGGCGTTGCCTTTGCGGGCGCAGTGCCCACGCCGCTGATGGCGATCACCGGCTTGCCGGCCATCTTGATCAGCAGCGGCATTTCGCCGCCGAGTCCGAAGCGGGATTGCTCCGTCACCGCTGCGGTTAAGACGGATGCCACGCCGGCATCCACCGCATTGCCTCCAGCGGTGACGATGCGGTAACCCGCTTCCACCTCTTGGTTGTTGGCGGCGGCTACCATCTCGCGGGTGCCGCGGACGGCTGGGAACATAGTGGGCGCGGTGGCGTGTTGCGCCAGGGCCGGCAGGGAACTGAGAGCGATAAGCAGTGTAATGTTTTTCATCGGAGTGTTATTGCATTCTCACCCATTCGGCGGTACTTGCGCAGCAACTCATACATTACTACTCCTCCGGCAGTGGCAACGTTTAGCGAATGTTTCATGCCGAGCATGGGGATGCGCACGTGCGTGTCGCATAGCGCGGCCAGCGGAGGAGTCACGCCGTCCACCTCGTTTCCGAAGATGATGCACACCGGAAAGCGCGGAGTCCAGTCGAACAGATCGACGGCGTGCGTGGTGGTTTCCATCATCGTCAGTTCGTAGCCTTGACCGTGCAATTGTTCGGCGATGGTTACGGCTTGGCCGTGGTATTCCCACGGAACCGTGTTCTCCGATCCCAGCGCTGTTTTCAGAATACCCTTATGCGGCGGCCTTCCGGTGATGCCGGAGAGCACCAGCTTTTCGATGGCTGCGGCATCGGCTGTGCGGAAGAACGATCCAACGTTATAGAGGCTGCGGATGTTTTCGAGCAGTATGGTGACGGGGAGGGTTTGGATGCTTTCGTACGGCGTGGAAGCGGTGGTTACCTGGAACGGCGTTCGGTCGGAAGACATATTATCTAAATGGATTTCCTTACACGTTTCCGTTCTGTGCGCACTGCGCCCACGCAGTGCTGCCGGCCGCTTGAACCCACTGGGCGATGAAAGTTACGTTTCCCAGGGATTGAAAAGTTTGACTCCGAGGCTGGCGAAGTCTTTCGCGTTGCGGGTCACCAGCGTTAGATCATGTTCCAACGCAGTGGCGGCTATCGGGCCGTCAGCTATGGAAATGGTAAACCCTTGCCGTTTCGCCTGAATGGTCATCTGGGTCCATTGATCAGCGATGGCCTTGGTCACTGGTTGTAGATTCGCTTGAAACCACTCCGGTACTTTTTCCTCAAGCCATCGCTCCAATGCCGCGCGACGTTTGCCCACTGGCAGGTCCTCAATGCCGAGACGGATTTCGCCAAAAGTAACTACGCTGGCGAAAAGTGATTCGGGGTCGGCAAACTCAAACCAGCGCTTGACCTGCAAACTCGGCTTAGGCCTGACGAACTCAGAGATAACATTGGTATCGATCAAAAAAACGTGCTGTGATCCACTCACAGGTCAATGGGGCGCGGATAGTCTTTTTGCCGTTCCAGCTTCAACCCTGATCCGGGTAGCGGAGAGTCGAGGAGGAACTGCGCGAAATTCTTTTTCGGCTTTCGAGCGCGGGGCTTTTCCCTCTGGTGCTTTTCACGCCAAGCGTGAACGCTCTGCACAATCAGTTCGTCCACCGTGTGAAAGTGCCCGCGTTTGATTTCTTCCTGCACCAGTCGTTCGGTTTCCGGTTTGAGTTCCACATTCACACCTCCAAGTTAGCCGGATCTGGGGTGTGGCGCAAGTTAGGGTTTTTGGCAGTGTGGAGATTCTGGCGGTTACCGGGCCGCTGGCGCTCAGGTTCCAACAGGGGCCGGATTGCTGACCCGTCGAGCAAGATCGGATTCTCTTTGGCATCGAGGCGACGAACATCCGCAATACGCGCCGTCCTGGCATTCAGCGTCATCGTGAGCACACCAGTGGGGAGGTTCTACTCACCAGCATAATGCCTTCTGTCCCTTCGCCCGGCTAGGTTCCCGCCCTAATTTCCGCGCAATTTATTGGCGATCTTGAGCAACTCGTCAAGTCCTTCATCGGCATAGTACTGGCCGCAGGACACAGGGGGATACGCTATTGGCAAATCGGTGCATAATATTCTGACGTTGTTTAGTTCAGGGTCGTCGATCCGAATCGAACAAAAGTCGTCCCAATCATACGCACCGCCCTCGCCCGCCAGAAACTTGTCAATTTCGAGTACCACCTGTTCTTTCGTAACCTTCAAATTCTCTCCTTTCGCGTAAAAGCGATTTCCTCACCCGCTCGGGAGCGAAGCCGATTTAACCGAAGAACCCCTCCGCAAGGATCTGGGCCAAGTCACGGCCGCCGTGAACGACGCGGACCAGATCAATTCCGTCTTGCAGAGGGAAGTAGAAGAGGAGAATCTTCTCGAATCCGCCCGACACGGGAAGCCTACGCATCCCTTGTAGTTCTGGTTTGCGAATAAAGGACGGGATTCCGCTTTCCGGCTGAGCGGCGAGAAGGCTGAGCGTGCGGCCGACCGCTCGAAGGAATCGGTCTGCGAGTTCGGTGCTGGCATTCCCGGCATACCAAACCCATTCGGCGATGAGGTCACGTTTTGCGGCCTCGCGTTTTAGGACACGGGCCACTACGCCGTTTTCCGGGACTTGCGTGTTTCGAACTGTTTGACGGCTTCGCGGCGAATGTCGTCCCAGTCCTCGCGTCTCATCTCGGTCGCACCGCTACTTTGAATGCCTTCCATGAGCAGTGCTTCCAGTTTCTCCTGCGCCTTGCGCTTCTCATCGTCACGGATCAAATCTCGAACGTATTCGCTCACGCTGCTGAAGCGGCCAGAGCCTACCTGATCATCGACAAACTCTTTGAGCTGGTCCGGGAGAGAGATGTTTATCGTCTGCATCGTTCACCTTCCTGGCTACACCGTCCCGCGGATGGCAAGATATGGCAAGTATTGCCATGCTCTCCAATTCTAAAAATCAATCGAGCCCAGAATCTCCGACGGCTTCTTATCGAACGCCGCGCAGATCGCCAGCAGGCTCTCCATGCTCGGCAGATTCGTACCGCGCTCGATGGAACTGATCTGCGACACGCTCAGCTTGGTAGTCGCCGCCAAATCCTTCAGCGGCCAATCCCGCTCCACGCGTAGCATCTTGATGCGGTGCCCCAGCCGTTCCCGGAGCCGGTCATGCGGCGTGCGGCCGAGTCCAAACGTATCCACCGCGTTCTTCAACGTCTGCCGCAACTGCGCCAGCGAGAACGGCTTTGACAGATAGTCGAAGACCTTCAGCTTGAAGGTGGCTCGCATGTCTTCGAGCGATGGATAACCGGTCACCACAATCACGCAGAGCGTCGGCCAGCGTGAGATCAGATGCTCCAGCACCTTATCGCCGCGATATTCGCCCATCTTCATATCAAGCAGCACAATGTCCGGCACGCGCTGCTCCGCCTCGGCGAATAATTCATCGGGGTGAGCGAACGTGCGCACGCCGTATCCGCCCTCGGCTTTCAGAAAATCGTCGATGTAGTTGCGGAAATCCAGATCGTCGTCCAGCACCGCGATATCGACTGTTTCGGCCGTGCTCATGCGTCACTCCCGAGATTGCTCCTAAGTGTCACTTCGAGGCGCGCCCCTCCGCCAGGCCGGTTGCTTGCACTAATCGTTCCTCCATGCTGCTGTACGATTCCTTCCGCTACCGTCAATCCTAACCCGGTGCCCTGCGCGTCCAGACGGGTCGAGACAAACGCCTCGAAGATGTCCGGCAGAACACCGGCGGGAATTCCGTGTCCGTCGTCGTCCACTGCGAGGGTGATCCACTGCTCGCCGTCGCGGACGAATTTTCGCGATTTCACCGAGATACTGCCGCCGGGGTCCACCGCGTTGAGCGCATTCCGCAGCAGATTCACGAAAACCTGCATCAGCCGGTCCGGATTGCCGACGACAATGTCGTCGCTGACCGTTTCGTTGGTGAAGTGGATGGCCGCCGCCTTTTCATCGATTCCCACCAGGTTCCATGCTTCCTCGATCAGCGGACAGACCGCGACTTCGGAGACTTCCTGTTTACGGACGCGCGCGAAGTCGACCAAGCTCTCGCTGATCTTTTGCAGTCGCTGGGTCACGCGCAACATTCGCGCCAACCGCTCCTGCGCGTGCTCTTCGAAGGTTCGTTCAGCCAACAATTCAATCGACCCGCGCAGTACCGCCAGCGGCGTATTCAATTCATGAGCCACGCTGGCGCTTAAAAGCCCAAGGCTGGCGAGCCGGTCCTGTGCCTCCAGCCGGGCCAGCGCCTGGGCCAAGCCGTTCTCCTGTTTCCGCAGTTCCGTTACGGAGGCGTTGCGGGAAAGCATAATCTGGCCGATCTCATCGCCCGGAATCAGCCGTTCATCGATCAGTTCGCGATCCCGATCGCCGCGTTGGGTGGCACGGTCCGCATCCAGCATAAGTTTTAACGGCTGATATACATAGCGAGGCATGACGATCAGTTCCAACAGCAGCACCGCGAGCACGTAAATCACACCGAGTACAGCGAACAGAGATAATTTGGCGCGCTCCACCACTGTGTCATAGACGGTATTGGGCAGCGTGATGCGGCGGTATTGTCCGCTGCGGAGGTCCTTCTTATATAAGTCGTCGGACTGGGCGGAGTTTTGCCAGACTTCGCCGGGGTGGGCATCCAGCCATTCCTGGATCTCGGGCGGTAGGTTCAGTGCGCTGGCGGAACCTTCGCGATAATCATAGCCTTCCATTTTTGGTAAACTTTGCAGAGGGCGATCGCCGGAGAAGATCTCGGTGATGAGACTGACCTCGATCGTTTTGGCCCTTGCGACCCGCCGCTCGAACGACGGGATCAGCGTGAAATAAACCGAACATGTCAGCACCAGAAAGAACAGATTATGAAGTATTATTAGCTTTGGACGGACCTTCAGGTCTCCAAAGCGCTTCCAGAGTCCCCTGGACGCACCCACGTCAGCGTGGCTCAAATTGCGGTTAGACAAGAAATTTTGCTCCTCTTGCAGAATTTCTCTTGCTATGGTAGAAATTATAGTTACTTCCCAATGAAAAGTCTCGACCTGTAATCGAAGGATAGAATGGCGCTCATCTTCCCCAAATCAACTGATAAGTATGTCAAGATTGGCGGCGGCGTGGTAGGCCTGCTGGTATTGGGCGGAATTAGCGCGTATGCGTACTTTACCCTGCCGCAGGTGATGGATACCGGCTACAGCCCGCAGCAACCAGTCGCATACAGCCACAAGCTGCACGCCGGCAATCTCGGTATGGATTGCTATTACTGCCACAACACAGTATACAAAGCGGCCTATTCCGCAATTCCACCAACGGAAACGTGCATGAACTGCCATGTGCGTGTCAAGCCGCAGAGTGAGCGGTTGTTGAAAGTTCGCGAAAGCTATGCAACCGGCGAATCCATCCCTTGGGTGAAGATTCATAAGCTGCCCGATTATGTGTATTTCAACCATTCGGCGCATATCAACGCGGGCGTCAGTTGCGTCACCTGCCACGGGCGGGTCGACCAAATGGCGGAAGTGAAGCAGTTTGCGCCGCTGAACATGGGCTGGTGCCTGGATTGCCACCGCAATCCGGCGCCGAATTTGCGGCCGGTTGAGCTGGTTACGAAATTGAGCTGGACGCCGGATCGCGATCCGGCGGAGATCGGGCGAGAAATCATAGCCGCCAAGCACATCAATCCGCCGACGAATTGTTCCGGCTGTCACAGGTAAACGCAGAGATGATCCAGATACAAACAAAGCAGACTGGTAAGCAATACTGGCGGAGTCTCGACCAGTTATCGCACACGGGCGAATTCAAGGACTGGCTGCACCGCGAATTTCCGGCGAACGCATCGGAAATGCTGGATGGAACGTCGCGGCGAAATCTGTTGAAGCTGATGGCGGCGTCCATGGGTCTCGCGGGTCTGACGGCCTGCCGGCGTCCGGTGGAGAAGGTTCTTCCGAACGTACGCGGCGTGGAAGATTACATCCCTGGTAAGCCGTTTTTCTACAGCACCGCTTATACCCAGGGCGGTACGGCGATGGGTCTTCTGGTAGAGGTGAACGACGGCCGGCCCACGAAAATTGAAGGCAATCCGGATCATCCCTATAGTTTGGGCGCGGCGAACGGGTATCAACAGGCATCGGTCTTGGGGCTTTACGATCCAGACCGGGCACGCGTACCGATGAACGATGGGAAAGCGGCCGAATGGAAGGCGTTCGACGATTTTGCCAAGGTACACAGCACGAAACTGGGAACGGGCGAGGGGCTACGCTTCCTCAGTGACCGGATCTGCTCACCGTCGCTGCTTGCGGTGAAGGCCGCGGCGCTGGCGAAGTATCCGGGCGCGAAGTGGGTGGAATACAACGCGGTCACGCACGATGAGGGCGCGGCTGGCGGGCAACTGGCGTTTGGACAGCCGGTAATCACGCGGCACAAGTTCGATAAGGCCGACGTCATCCTTGCACTGGACGACGATTTCCTCGGGCTGGATGCGAACACCGTTCTGCCTCAGAAAGAGTTCTCGCGCCGGCGCCGGGTTTCTTCGGCCAAGGATGAGATGAACCGGCTGTACGTCATTGAGAGCCAGTATTCGGTTACCGGCGCAATGGCGGATCACCGGCTGCGGATGCGCTCGGCGGATGTACGCGGCTTCGTCGCGGATCTGGCGGCGGAACTGAAAGTTGGCGGGAACGAACTGCAAATCGTTGGCGGCAATCGCGACGCGAAGCGGACGAAGTGGATTAAAGCAATTGCCAAGGACCTGAGCGAGCACAAGGGGAAGAGCCTTGTGGTGGCCGGGCCCCGGCAGCCCGCGTCCGTACATGCCATGGCGCATCTGATCAATCAGGCGCTGGGCAATGTAGGGGAAACGGTCGTCTTCTTTAAGAGCGCGGCGGACACGGTTCGTCCGCAACTGGATTCCATCAAGGAACTTGCCGGTGAGATGGCTGGCGGCAAAGTCTCCACGCTGGTGATTCTGGGCGGCAATCCGGCTTACACCGCTCCGGCGGATCTGGAATTTGCGGCGAACCTAAAGAAGGTTCCACTATCAATCTATTTGGGGCTGGAAGCCGACGAGACTGCGGTGATCTCGAAATGGTCGTTGCCGGAAGCGCACTACCTGGAAAGCTGGGGTGACGCGACGGCACCGGACGGCACCGCGACCGTGCAGCAGCCCATGATTCAGCCGCTCTACTTCGGGCGGACCGCGGCGGAACTGGTGGCGCAGTTGACCGGCTACAAGGATCAGCGGGCTTACGACATCGTCCGGAATTACTGGATCGCCAAGTTCGGCGGTAAGGACGAAGCGGAGAAGACCTGGCGGAAATCGCTGCACGACGGCGTGATCCCGGGCGCGGCGCAGGTGGAGATCAAGCCCACCATCGACGTGAAGAGAATCAACGGAGCGATTCAGGGTGCCGCGACTGCAAGTGACGCGCTGGAAGTAGTGTTCGTGCAGAGCGCCTCGGTCTACGACGGACGTTTTGCCAACAACGGCTGGCTGCAGGAAGCGCCGGAGCCGATGAACAAGCTGACCTGGGACAACGCGGCCCTGGTGAGCCCGGCGACGGCGAAGAAGCTGAACGTGGCACAGGGCGACATCATTGCCATCGAACGCGCGGGGCGGGGAATTGAAGTGGCTGTTCTGATTCAACCCGGACAGGCCGACGATTCCATATCAATTGCCCTTGGCTATGGGCGCGTGGAATGCGGACGCATTGGAAAGAACGTCGGTGTGAACGCCTACCGGATTCGAACTACCGAAGGGTTCCGGTTCGCCGCCGATGCCCGTGTGCGTAAGGTTGCCGGGACCTATCCGCTGGCACAGACGCAAGAGCACGGCAGTATGGAAGGCCGCCCGCTGGTGCGGGAAGCCAATCTCGAAGAGTTCCGGAAGGAACCCAAGTTCGCTCAGGAAATGGTGGAGCATCCACCGCTGATTGCGCTCTATCCCGACCACGATTACAGCAAGGGCTATCAGTGGGGCATGTCGATCGACCTCAACGTTTGCACCGGCTGCAACGCTTGTGTGATCGCCTGTCAGTCGGAAAACAATATTCCGATTGTTGGAAAGGATCAGGTACTCAAGGGCCGCGAGATGCACTGGATTCGCATGGATCGCTACTACAGCGGCACCGGCGAGCATCCGGATGAAGATCCGCAAGTGGTCACGCAGCCGGTCACCTGTATGCAGTGCGAGACTGCGCCGTGCGAAAACGTCTGCCCGGTGGCCGCCACCACACACAGTCCGGAAGGGCTGAACGACATGGCGTACAACCGCTGCGTGGGAACGCGGTACTGCTCCAACAACTGTCCGTACAAGGTCCGCCGCTTCAACTTCCTGGCCTGGAACTACGGCACCGAGGAAGTGCAGAAGATGCACTACAACCCGAACGTCACCGTCCGCATGCGCGGCGTGATGGAAAAGTGTACCTACTGCGTCCAGCGGATTCAGGAAAAGAAAATTCTGGCAAAGCGCGAAGGACGCCGACTGATCAAGGACGGCGAAATTCTGACTGCCTGCCAGCAGACTTGCCCGGCCGACGCGATCGTGTTCGGCAACATCAACGATCCAGAAAGCAGGGTGGCCAAACTGAAAGGGCAGACCAGGGACTACAGCATGCTTGAAGAGCTGAACACCAAGCCGCGTACTACATATCTTGCAAAGTTGCGCAATCCAAATGAAGAACTAGTGGAGAAGCACAATGGCTGATCTCGCCACCCGGCAAGACCCACACGTTCGTGCCCGGCTGGTAGAGGGAAACCCCTCGCTCGGCCAACTTACCGAAACGGTAAGTAAGATCGTCGAATCGCGGACGCAGTACTCGTGGTATATCGCAATCGGAATTACGGCGTCCATCACTGGAATTCTCGGCCTGATGCTGGCGTACCTGGTATCCACCGGGATCGGCGTTTGGGGCAATAACCAGCCGGTCGGCTGGGCGTGGGATATCACCAACTTCGTGTTCTGGATCGGTATCGGTCACGCTGGTACGTTGATTTCGGCGATTCTGTTCCTGTTCAGACAGAAGTGGAGAACGTCCATCAACCGGTTCGCGGAAGCGATGACCTTGTTCGCGGTGGCTTGCGCCGGCATTTTTCCACTGTTCCACACGGGCCGCCCCTGGCGCGCTTACTGGCTCTTCCCAATTCCTAACACCGACCTGTACATGTGGCCGAACTTCCGCAGTCCGCTGGTTTGGGATGTGTTCGCGGTCAGTACTTATGCCACCGTTTCGGCGCTGTTCTGGTATGTCGGTCTGGTTCCAGATTTGGCAACGCTTCGCGATCGATCGAAGACTTTTAGCAAATATGTATACGGCGCATTGAGC
>JANYCV010000273.1 GCA_025360145.1 Acidobacteriaceae bacterium | reverse complement strand
ACGCGGGTGATCGAGATTCGCCGGGGCGCAAAGACGCAATATCTGGTGGGAGTGGACTTCGCCGGCACTCTGCTGACTTCCGCGCTGGTGGCGTCGGTGAAGAACCTTCGCAAGGCAGGGATACCTTTGAACCAGGCGCACAGCATTGCGGCGAAGCTGGCGGATAAATCGGTGAGGGACTATTTGAAGGCTGGAGTTGCGGGTTCGCCCGCCGCGCCCGGCGTCGAATTGAAAGCGCTGGCAGAGGGCTTGGAATTTGCGAATCCGGGCTTGATTGAGTACCTGCGGTCTTCCAAGGCAGAAACGTAATTCCGGCGGCGTGAGAGGATTACCGGGGCGGTAACACTAGTATTTTCAATGTTCACGAAACACACGAATGCAGAGCTTATCGTTCCCATCGAGCGAATCGAGGGCCAGATTTGCTTTATCCGTGGAGAAAAGGTCATGCTGGATGCTGATCTTGCAAAGCTCTATCAGGTTGAAACGAAGGCTCTTAATCGTGCCGTCAAACGTAACCTCGACCGGTTCCCGGAAGACTTCATGTTTCAACTCACTAAGGAAGAGTTTGACAACTTGAGGTACCAATCTGGTACCTCAAGTTTTGGATACGGCGGTCGCCGCTATTTGCTATACGCATTCACGGAACTCGGTGTCGCTATGCTTTCATCCGTTCTCAAGAGTCAGCGGGCCGTCCAGATGAACATCCTGATCATGCGCGCCTTCGTCAAACTTCGCGACCTGATCGCCAGCCACAAGGATCTGGCGGCCCGGATTGAGAAGTTTGAGTTCGGTCAAGATCAGCATGCATCGGTCATAAACCTCCTGGCCGAGGACATTGAAAATCTTAAATTGCTTCCCCCGGAGGAATCCAAGAAACGCATTGGCTTTATTGTGGATGGCGCTTCGCCTATCTAAAGGTGCTGATCTGATGGGGCCTGGGCGTCGCTGGCAACGCGCATAGTATACTGGCGTCTGCCCGAATATCCAAAAAAGGAAAAGTGATCATGGATCTTAGAATTGTTACGGCTGCGTTGGCTCTAGTTGTACTGAGTGGATGCGGCGGATCATCCGGCGCGGGCGTAACGCGCCTTGTCGACCGTTTCAAGCAGGACATGGTCAAGAGTTCCACGGAAAGGAAGAGCCGGCCCAAACCGGCAGGGCTATGGAACTTCGCCGAGCCCGGCACGGGTGAAAAAGCCATGCTCGGATGGAAGGCTGGGGCCGGGGTGGGCGCGCTGAGCCTCAAGGATGGCCGCCTGAAAGGCCGCACCACGACCGACTTCCCCATCATCTACGTTGAGCGAACAGGCGCGAACGACGCGCCGGATTCCGTACACTCCATCGAGGTCCGCCTGAAAGCCAGCAAGGGTACGAACCTGATGGTGACCACGCAAGGGGCGGCGGCACTCGACTTTCCGGAAATCCTGGAAAAAGCCAAGGGCCTGAAGCAGCCTTGGGTTTTTTCGAGCGCGATTATCGCGGGAGAGAACTTGCAAACGATCGTTCTGCGCAACGCCGGCACCACTCGTCTCGCAAATGTTCGCAAGGTGCTGATTCGTCCCAGCGATGCGGAAGGCGCGGACTTTGAGATCGAGTCCGTGCGTCTGATATCGGAAAGCGAGCATTTGGCAAGCATTCCGTCCGGCATCGGCTGGCAGGGGATGTCCGAGATCTACCGGGAATCGCTGGTATCGCGGTCGCCGGAGTCGATTGAAATGCAAGTGAAACTGCCCGCCAAGCCTTGGCTCGACCTGCACGTCGGAACGCTGGAAGATGGTCCGGTCACGTTTCAAGTCGCTGTAGATGGATCGCCGCTGATGGAGCGAACGCTGACTACAGCCGACCGCTGGGAAGATGCCTCTGTCGATCTGGCCGCGCACGCCGGACGCGATGTCAAGCTCAGCCTTTCGATCAAGGCACAGCGAGACGGCGCGCTGGGCCTGTGGGGCGGCCCGGTGATCCGCGATCGAAGCGGGGCCACGCCTCCGGGCCGGCAGAAGCCGCGTGTGGATCTGTCCGGCGGACGCATTCCGCAGGGGGTGATTCTGGTGGTCAGCGATACAACGCGCAGGGACCATCTGAACTTCAATGGATACGGGCGCGAGACGGCTCCCACATTGTCGAAGCTCGCTTTGCAGGGCGCGCGTTTCAGCGACAACGTCTCGCAGGCGACCTGGACCAAGGTTTCCTTTCCGACGATTATGACGTCGCTGTATTCAAGCACAAACCGCGTCAAGGAGATGCAAGACCAGCTCCCGCTCGCCGCCACGACCATGGCTGAAGTTTTCCGCGAGGCCGGTTACGCCACCGTTGGCTACTCCTCGGTCCCGTTCCATGGAAAGCTCACGAACCTGCACAAGGGGTACGAAGAGTTTCACGAACGCAGTTCGATCACGGAGGCGGGATCGAAGACGGCGCGGACTTACGTGGACCGGCTCGGCGACTGGCTTGAGCACCACAAGGACGAGCCTTTCTTCGTAGTGCTGCATGTTTTCGACGCCCATCCGCCGTTCGAGCCGCGCCGTCCTTATGACACGCTCTGGGCAAACTCGGACAAGCGGGAGCAACATATGAAGGACCTGGAGAAGTTGAAGAAGTTCATCAAGAATCCCGATGATCGGAGCCGGGTGATGCCCTCGCTCGAAGAGTTGCGCGCATCGGGCGTCGATCAGGAAGAAGTGATGTCGCGATTCATCGACTGGTATGACGGGTCCATCCGCGGGCTGGATACGGAAGTGGCGCGGGTGGTGGAGCGTCTGCGCGGACTTGGGCTGGCGGATAAAACGGTGATCGCTCTCACCGGCGATCACGGCGAAGAATTTCAGGAGCACGGCCACATGTGGCATGGCCAGACGGTCTACGGGGAACTGACCGGCGTCCCGCTCATGTTCTACGGTCCGGCTTTCCTTCCGGCAGGAGTTGTGATCGACCAGACGACGCAGAACATCGATATCATGCCGACGCTGCTGGAACTCAGCCATTTGGCGCCGCCCAAAAACATTCAGGGCCAGAGCCTGCTGCCACTGATGGCCGCCGCCAAGGAGGCGGGGAGCGCGGATCCGGCGAAGCTAAGACCTGTGGCGGAACGTTACGGCTGGACTCACCAGCCGGCCTTCTCTGAAAAGGCGCTGACGCCAAAGACCGGCGGCCCCAGGCCGTACGACACCGAAAGCTACTCGATTGTTTACGATGGCTGGAAGCTGATTCACAACTCCAAACGTCCCGATGGCGCGCCGGAGTTTGAACTCTACGATCATAAAAAAGACCCGCTGAATCGTACCAATATCGCGGGCCAGAATCCGGATGTCGTCAAGAGCTTGACACCGAGGCTGGAGGAGCGCCGCAAGTCGGCAATCGCGGCGGCCCTGCCCGCGACAAACGCAAACAGCAAGATGAGTGCCGAGGAACTCCAGCGGCTGCGGAGCTTGGGTTATATCCAGTAGGGCGGGGTTTATTTGAAGGCTGGAGTTGCGGGTTCGCCCGCCGCGCCGGGCACCGGATTGAAAGCACAGGCGGACGGACCTGCTGTCCACGAAGACAGAACTGTAGCACGTCTCAATGAAACACCTGGATGGCGGAAGCGTCTGAATTAAGCGTGAGGGACGAGCGCGAATTAATCGGAGCGGACCAGGTGGAAACTCCCCGGCTGATCCTTACAGGCGAGCCGCCAGGCGGATCCGTCCCGGTAGAGCTTCGGCGTCTGAAAAGTTTACGGCGGAGCCAGTGGTGGCCGTTGCTAGCCGAAACCTGGGAAAACTTTTTCATTCACAACGTACCCCGGCTTGGCGCCTCGCTTGCGTTCTACACCATGCTTTCGCTGGCGCCTTTGCTGGTGGTTGTCGTTGCCGTTGCCGGGTGGGCATTCGGCCGTGACGCTGCCGTCGGCCAACTTGTATGGCAAATACAGGATCTGGCCGGCTATGAAGGGGCGCAAACGGTGAAGGCGCTGCTAACAGCCGCGCACAAACCGGCGTCGGGAAGTATTGCGGCCATTCTTGGCATCCTCACGTTATTCGTGGGTGCGTCGTCGGCCATAGCGGAGCTGCGGGATGCCCTAAATACCATTTGGAATGTACCGGTGAAAAAGACTTGCGGGCCATTGCAGGGCATCCTGGCGATATTGAAAGACCGCACTCTGGCATTCACGATGGTTCTGGGCATCGGCTTTCTTCTGCTGATTTCGCTGGCCATCAATGCGGCGCTCGCGGCGCTTGGAGGATATTTTCAATCCTATCTGCCTGCCGACGAATGGATTCTGCAATCAGCTAATTTTCTGATCTCGTTTGTCGTCATTACCTTGTTGTTCGCCTTGATCTACAAGGTGCTTCCCGATATCTACATTGCCTGGGGCGATGTTGCGCTGGGGGCGGCAATGACCTCACTGCTATTCACCGCGGGAAAGATGCTGCTCGGTCTCTATTTGGGGAAAGCCGCGTTCATGTCTACTTACGGCGCTGCCGGATCGTTGGTGGTTCTGCTTCTCTGGGTCTACTACTCAGCCCAGATCTTCTTTCTTGGCGCGGAATTCACCCACACCTACGGGGAACGGTACGGTTCGCATCCGTCGGAGGCGGCGCAGCGCAAGGTGGAGATTATCAACCGGCTTCCGGATCAGCCGGCTACATCCTAGGAGGCGAGGTGACCACCAGGGCGCGCGCTGGAATCTTGGACATACCGCGGTAGGAGTGAGGCTCGGAGGAGTCGAAATATACGCTGTCTCCCGCTTTTATGCTGTGCTCCTCCTCCTGATACCGAACGGCGATGGTCCCTTCCAGCAGGTGGAGAAATTCCGATCCGTCGTGGATATGTTCTTCCACTTCATTCGCGGCGCGCTTGGGAAATTCGGCCAGATAGGCATGTAATCCCTTATCCTGGGCCGCGAAGGCAAGGCACTCGAAGAAGAAGCTGGGCTTCACGGAACCTGCGCGGTCGGGAAACTTCATTCGCTCCTCCATACG
>JANYCV010000258.1 GCA_025360145.1 Acidobacteriaceae bacterium | reverse complement strand
TCAGTGGATTCCACGCGCATGCCCGCGGGGCCGCGAACGTGCAGCCGGATCTGGCCGGCATCCACCAGCGGGAAGAAGTCCTGACCCAATGCGGGAGCCATGAATGCAGTCCCAACGGTGAAGATCCCGAACAGAATGATGACGGCCGGGCGGTGGTGGAGCGACCAGTCGAGAGCACTTGCATAGCTCTGGCGAAACTTTTCGAATCCGCGGTTGAAGACGTGATGCACGTTCCAAATAAATCCGGTGCCGCCCACTTCCTGGTCGTGCTCATCAAGGCTGTAGGCTTCCAGTTCAGAGGGGAGCAGATACTTCACCATGGTGGGGATCAGCGTTCGCGAAAGCAGATAGGACGCCAGCATCGCGAAAACCACCGCCATGGCAAGCGGTGTAAACAGATACTTGGCCGCTCCGGTAAGCAGCACCACCGGCACGAACACGATGCAGATGGCGAGCGTGGAGACAAACGCCGGCACGGCGATCTGCTGCGCCCCATCGAGAATGGCGCGGATCAGCGACTTCTGCTGGCCGAGATTACGGTGAATGTTCTCAATTTCCACGGTGGCGTCGTCCACAAGGATTCCCACGGCCAGCGCGAGACCGCCCAGCGTCATCACGTTGATGGTCTGATCGAGCAAATAGAGAACAATGATCGACGTGAGGATGGAGAGCGGAATGGAAATACAAACGATCAGCGTGCTGCGCCAGCTTCCGAGGAACAACAGGATCATCAAACCGGTAAGAACGGCCGAGATCACCGCTTCCCGCACCACTCCGTCAATGGCCGCCCGTACGAACAGCGATTGATCGAACAGCGGCTTTGCGGTCAACTGCGGAGGCAGCGTGCTCATGATGCGCGGCAACGCCTCCTTCACCCGCTTCACGATATCGAGCGTGGAGCCGCCGCTTTTCAAAACTGGCAGCACCGTTGACCTGCGCCCATCCTGACGGACAATGTTCGTCTGCACGGCGGACCCATCGTGAACCTGCGCGACATCCCGCATGTACACAGTGGCACCGCCCACTTCGCGAATCGGCATGTCGTTGATGGCATCCACTGCCTGCGGACTGCTGTTCAACCGGATACTGTACTCGCGGTCGCCCATTTTGGCGGTACCCGCGGGCAGGATCAGATTCTGGGCGTTGAGCGAATTGCTAACGTCAGCCGGGGAAATTCCTTTGGCGAACAACGCCTTTGGATCGAGATCCACCATAATCTGCCGGGGCTTGCCACCCATCGGCAGGAGAACGGACGCGCCCTGCACCGTAGCCAACTGGGTGCGGATGAAGTTTGTGCCGTAATCGTACAACTGCTGCTCCGACAACCCCTTTCCGCTAACGGCCAACTGCAGGATGGGAATGCTGGAAGCGTTATACCGGACGATAAACGGAGGGGACATGTTCGGCGGCAGGACGCGCAGAACCGTCTGCGAAGTGGCGGTGATTTGCGCCACGCCCGCTTCTACACGCGCGTGCGGGTGGAAAAACACCTTGATCACGGATACGCCGGGGAGCGACTGCGATTCAATGTGCTCGATATCGTTAACAGTCGTGGTGAAGGCGCGCTCGGCAATGGTGGAGATCCGCTTCTCCATCTCCTCAGGCGACAGTCCGGAATAGGAAAAGATCGCGCTGACCACCGGGATGTTGATCTCCGGAAAAATATCGGTCGGCATGCGATCAATCGCGATGACGCCCAGGATGGTGATGAGCAAACCCATCACAACGAAGGTATAGGTGCTTCGGAGAGCTAATCGAACGATCCACATAAGCTAATTCTTGGCGGGCGGAGCTGGTATACAACTATTATGCGTGTTAGCTGCGGCGAAGGTCACTTTCGCCGCTTAATCCCGGCCAACCAGCCGAAGCATACTCAGATTCACGGAAAAAACACGGTCGTCCGTGGGAACGCTCCACACCGGACTGCCTGTGATTTCCACCTGATATTCCGGGGCTTCGGGAAGATCCGCTTCCAGAATGAAAAGGCCGGAACGGTCGAGCGGCCAGTGGCCAATATCTTGTCCATTCACCGATACATCAAGCGTAACGGGCTTCCCTTCGTGAGCGTGGCCGCGGATGCGAAGGCGTTGCGGACCGGGCTTTACCGTCTTTAGGATTGCGGAAGCGCGCGCGCCGATCCAGCGGTATTTGTTCCCGAATACGCCTTCCAGATCGTACCAGCCTTCCAGCAGCCGGGCATCGTGACTGGGAAGGCAGAAATCAATCACATCTTCCCGATCGCCGGGGTAGAGTTCCTTGCGCTCGGCCGATGGCAGCAAATTATAAACGGTGCCTTCATTGGGGGCGGAGTAGGAGCATTTTTCGCAAACCAGAGTTTCCAGCGCGACCCGCTTCAGCGCCGAGTGGCAATCGGGGCAGCGGAGAAAGCTCTCGAAATGTTCCAGCGAAGGGCTGGTGGCGGGCGCGTCACCGGCCTTCTTGCATACGGCAGCGAGCGTGCCGCCCAGTAGCCGTGCGGCGCGCCATCGCGACATGGATCGAGTGACGATGCGCTCGCCCCAGCCCCGCTCCGGCACGAAGATTTCGTATTCCTGGGCGACGAAGTGTTTCGAGATGAGAGCCTGCCAATCCTTCAGGCCCATGGTGTGATTCTGGCGGATGCCAAAGCTCTCTTCCTGATGCGCGCCGATGACGTCCTGGACCAGGTAGCCCAACAGCCCCCAATCGTAAAGCTTGCGTTCCCACGGCTTCATGGTGTCGTAGTAAGGGCAGCGATACAGACGCATGGAAAGCTGGCGCTTCAGCGGTTCTTCGGCAAACAGAAAGATTCCGCCGGGCGCGAGCACGCGTTTGACTTCCAGAAAAACGCTCTCCATATTCATAAACTGGCTGAGCATTTGGAAGGCGAGTACGAAGCGCAGGGAACCGTCCTGAAACGGCAGGTTGGCTGCATCGCCGGCGACACGGATGGGCGCACGCGCCAAGCCCCAGCGATCCTGCAGAGCAACTCCGTAACGCAATGCATCGGCGGAGATATCGAGAGCGAAGCCGTCCGCGCCGAACTCGTTGGCAAGCATATAGCTGGTGTGGCCGACGTTGGA
>JANYCV010000240.1 GCA_025360145.1 Acidobacteriaceae bacterium | reverse complement strand
AAAAAGTTCAATCGCCGCGCACAGAATGCGTTCGATACCGATGCCGTACGATCCCATGATCACCGTCACTTCTTTGCCTGATTCGTCCAGGACGCGAAGGCCCATCGAGTCGGAATACTTGTAGCCGAGCTTGAAGATGTGGCCGATCTCCACCGTCTTCACCAGCTCCAAAGGATCGCCCGTATCGATGCTGGTCTCGCCCGCGGCTACTTGCCGCAGATCGAAAAACTCCGCCTGGAAATCTTCTCCCGGAGTTACGTTGCGCAAGTGGTAGTCGTTCTTGTTCGCGCCCGCGATCATGTTGCGCCGGCCCTGCAAGGTAAGGTCCGCGATGACACGCAGCTTCTTTACACCGACAGGTCCAAGCGAACCCGGGTCCGCGCCGAACGCGTTGCGGATCTCTTCGGGATTGGCGGGCCGCACTTCCACCGCGCCTACCGCCGACGCGAATTTCGTCTCGCTCAACGAATGGTCACCGCGCAGCAACGCCAGCACCAGTTTGCCGTCGGCCGCCATCACCAGACTCTTCATCTGCGATGTCTCGGGCAGCGCCGTGAACTCCGCCACCTCCGCAATGGTCTTGCGACCCGGCGTGTGAAATTCTTCGGGGCTCAAATCGCCGTCCGGATCGGGAAGCGCCACAGGCAACGCACGCGACACCGCCTTCTCCAGATTCGCCGCATAGCCGGTTGCCGGGCAGTTCACCACAAAATCTTCCCCGGCATCGGACGCCACCATGAACTCATGGGACTGGCTACCGCCCATGGCGCCGGAGTGCGCCTCCACCACCATGTATTTCAGGCCGCAGCGGTCGAAAATCCGTTTGTAGGCTTCGTAGTGCTTCTGATAGGCGGCATCCAGACCCGGCGCGTCCACATCGAACGAATACGAATCCTTCATGATGAACTGCCGCACGCGCAGCAGGCCCGACTTCGGCCGCGGTTCATCGCGGAACTTCGTTTGAATCTGATACCAGATCTGCGGCAACTGCTTATAGCTGCGCATCTCGCCGCGCGCCACCGACGTCATCACTTCTTCGTGCGTCATGCCGAGGCAGAAGTCGCGGCCCCAGCGATCCTTCAACCGGAACATGTTGTCGCCCATCGCGTCCCAGCGGCCGGATTCCTGCCATATCTCCGCCGGGTTCAGTGCCGGCAACAGCATTTCCTGACCGCCGATGGCATCCATTTCTTCACGTACAATGGCTTCGATCTTCAGCAGCGACCGCTGCGCCAGATACAGGTAGTTATAGATGCCAGCCGAAAGCTGCCGCACGTAACCCGCACGCAACAACAGTTGATGACTGACTACCTCTGCCTCCGCGGGGTTCTCACGCAGAGTGGGGATAAATAATTTACTCCAAAGCATTAGTTTTCTCGAAGGGGTTTAACGATGAAGGCTTAATTGTAGCATGGTAGAATTGCAAGGAATCCCTATGAAAATCGCTATCGCCGCAGATCACGCAGGGTTCGCTTTGAAACAGATACTCCGCGACGAATTGCGCACGAAGGGCTATGAAGTCGCCGATTTCGGCACCGGAAGCGAGGAATCGACAGACTATCCGGACTACGCAGCCGCAGTCGGCGGCAGTGTTGCCGGCGGCGCCGCCGAGCGCGGTATTCTGGTCTGCAGTAGCGGCGTCGGCATGTCGATGGCCGCAAACAAAATACCCGGTATTCGAGCCGCCCTGGGAACCAATGCCGACGAAGTCCGCGTCACCCGCGAACACAACGATGCGAATATACTGACTCTGGGCGCCCGGTTTACCAGCCCGGAGGAAGCCACGCAGCTTGTGGACATCTTTCTGAACACGGGTTTCAGCGGCGGCGTGCGTCATGTGCGCCGTATCGCCAAGTTAGCCGGGCTTGATCGTCTGGCCCAAGAGGAAAATACCGGTAAATGATGAACGAACAACAGAGAATGGCGAGATCCCTCGCCGAAGTTGACCCGCTGGTCTACGACGCGATCCGCCATGAACTAGAGCGGCAGGATTCCCGCCTGGAACTGATTGCCAGTGAGAACTTTACTTCGGAGGCGATTCTAGAAGCGGCGGGCAGCGTCTTCACGAACAAGTACGCGGAAGGCTACCCCGGCAAGCGGTATTACGGCGGATGTGAATACGCCGATATTGTCGAGAACCTCGCCCGCGATCGCGCCAAGAAGTTGTTCAGCGCCGAGTATGCGAACGTACAACCGCACTCCGGCTCGCAAGCCAACCAGGCTGCCTACGCCTCCGTGCTCACGCCCGGCGACACGATACTCGGAATGAATCTGGCGCACGGCGGCCACCTGACGCACGGCCACCCGTTGAACTTCTCCGGCAAGACCTACAAGGTGGTCGCCTACGGGGTGCGCAAGGAAGACGAGCGCATTGACTACGACGAGGTGGCGCGGCTGGCGGAAGAGAACAAGCCGAAGATGATCATCGCCGGCGCCAGCGCCTACCCGCGAATCATTGATTTCAAGCGCTTCCGCGAGATCGCCGATTCCGTCGGCGCGTTGCTGCTGGTGGATATGGCCCATTTCTCCGGGCTGGTTGCCGCCGGTGTCTATCCGAATCCATGCGAGTATGCCGACATCGTCACTTCAACGACGCATAAGACGTTGCGCGGCCCGCGTTCCGGCATGATTCTAGCCCGTGAGAAGTTCGGCCCTGCCATCGATAAGACCGTATTTCCGGGCATGCAGGGTGGTCCGCTGGTCCACATCATCGCCGGAAAGGCCGTCTGCTTCCTGGAAGCCATGACCCCGGAGTTTGTGGCTTATCAGAAGCAGGTGGTTCTGAACGCGCAAGCGATGGCCACGGGCTTGGCGGCGGAAGGATTCCGCGTAATTTCCGGCGGTACCGACTCGCACCTTGTTCTGGTGGATGTTTTCGCCAAAGGCGTGCGCGGCAAAGAGGCTGAATCGTCTCTCGACAAGGCCCACATCACGGTTAACAAGAACGGAATCCCGTTTGACGTGAATCCTCCGCTGAACCCAAGCGGCGTGCGCCTGGGCAGTCCAGCCGTAACCACGCGCGGATTCCGCGAATCCGAAATGTCGGAAGTAGCCGCGTGTATCGCGCAAGTGCTCCGCGAACCCGCCTCAGACGACAATCTTGCCGCAGTGCAGCGCAGGGTCAAGGTGCTGACGGACAAGTTCCCGCTCTATAGCTGGAAGTTCAGCACCGTGGGCGCGTAAGGCTCGTTTCCTATGCCGCTGCGCATCGTTCTGGATGTCCGGCATATCAAAGATTTCGGTGTCGGCACCTACATCCGGAATCTGCTGATCGCCCTTAGCTCGGTGGATTTTGAGAACCACTATTTGCTCACGGTTCTTCCAAACGAGGTTCACGAACTAGCCGGGCTAGGCGCGAATTTTGAACCTGTTGTGTATGATCGTCAGGATTCCGAGCCGCTCGACCATATTCTATTTCCGCTGTTTCTGAGGAAGCTGGCCCCGGATTTGGTTCATATGCCGCTGAACCAGATCCCATTCCTGATGCCCAAGCCGTACGTGGTGACCATTCACGACTTGAGCAGCCTGCTGTTCGGAGAACGTTCAGGCATGCGCGAGAATCTACGGTTATACGGGTTTCGCCGCGGTCTGCTGCGTGCCGATCGGGTTATTGCCGTGTCGGAAGCTACTCGCCGCGACGTTGAGCACATGCTTGGTATTCCCCGCGGCCGCATCCGCCAGGTTTACAGTGCGCCCGATCCCAAATTTCTCGATCATCATCCGCCCGCCACTGCCGGTGATGCCGGGCCGGATGCCTGGGAGATGGAAAAGAGGCGGCTTCTGGAGCGCTACCAGATCAACTATCCGTTCCTTCTCTACTCCGGCAGAATACGGCCGCACAAGAATATACCCCGGCTGGTAGAGGCGTTCGCGGTTCTTCGCGGCGAACTGGAGCAGCATCCCGTCTATAAGGATCTGCGCCTCATCATCATCGGCGACGAGATTTCCCGCCACCCGGAAGTCCGCCGTACCGTGATTCAGACTCGAATGGAGCACTGTGTGCGGTTCCTTGGGTTCGTTCCGTTCGATACATTGAGGGTGTTCTACACAGCTGCGAGTGCTTTCATATTCCCTTCTCTGTATGAAGGCTTCGGCCTGCCGCCGCTGGAGGCGATGGCTTCCGGAACGCCGGTAGTCGCCTCAAACGCCAGTTCCCTCTCTGAGGCCGTGGCCGAAGCGGCTATGATCATCAATCCGGAAAACGTGTTCGATATCGCACGGGGAATGCGCGAGGTTCTTCTTGACGATACTCTGCGCGCCCGGTTAATTCAAAGTGGCTTGGAACAGGTAAAGCAATTCAATTGGCGCCGGACTGCCACCGAAGTGCTTGCGGTATACAACGAAGTTGCGGCGGGAAAATCCAACGCTAACTCTTCCATTCCAGCTCCGGAGCGAGGAAAGTAACCCGTGCCCGGACAATGTGCGTAATATCCAGATTCACAATTGAGA
>JANYCV010000191.1 GCA_025360145.1 Acidobacteriaceae bacterium | reverse complement strand
AGCACCGGCAGAATCCGCGAAAGTTCTTTGTGCCGGACCAGCGGCTCACCGCCCACCAGCGACACGTGCAGCGGCTTATGTTTTTCAACTAATCCAATAACACCTGAAACAAGTTCGTCGCCGCGGAAGTCTCTTAATTCGGAGAGCTTGGTTACTCCGCCCAGATGGCCGTCGCCATACGCGTAACATCCCGGACAGCTCAGCGGACACTCCCTGGTAATCTCGATGGACAACATCGGCGCGTGGCCTTTTAGAATCGCGCCCCAGGCTGCAAGCCATTGGGTAGGTTTCAAGCGGATCGCCTCCTAGAAGAGCAATTACTCGATGGGACGTAAAGAGATCCGAATAGTTTCCATGCGAGTTGCTTGTACACTAAAGGAATCACGGAGTTTCAATGAAACCAAACACTCTTCTATTCCTACTCACCGCGTTCGCTAGCGCCAGTGGCGCAATGGCCTTTCAGCAAATGGCGGCCAAACTGCCTCCTCCATTCGCGACGCCTTCGGTCAACAACCGGCCTCATGTCGTCTCGCGCCCCGATGGCGCGCAGTTGCAGGTTCCGCCCGGATTTACGGTAGAAGAGTACGCCAGCGGCTTCCAAACGCCACGCGTGATGATCTACGGGCCCGGCGGCGAAATCCTGCTGACCGAGAGTATTGAAAACGGCGGCGTTAGCATCATTGCGGTGAAAGGAAAAGTTTTGGATGCCGGCGCACGCAAGAAGTTGATCTCCGGACTCGAAAGGCCGTATGCGATGGCTTGGTATGAGGACTGGCTGTACGTCGGGGAGTCCTCCTCGATCAAGCGCTATAAATACGACGCTAAGACTATGACCGCCGGAAAGGGCGAAGAAGTGGTGTCTTTAGCTGGACTGAATAAGGGCCACTGGACGCGGAGTCTTGCCATCGATCCGAAGGCTAAGAAGTTGTACGTGGGCGTTGGTTCGGCATCGAACGTGTCGCCTGGCGAGCCCAAGCAAAGAGCGGCCATCAATCGCTATAACCTGGATGGCAGTGGCTATGAGACCTTCGCCTCCGGGACGCGCAACCCGACCTCGATTCACTTCTACCCAGGCACCGATCAACTCTGGGCATCGGTACAGGAGCGTGACGCACTCGGTGACGATCTGGTACCCGACTATTTCACCCACGTGCAACAGGGCGGATTCTACGGCTGGCCGTTCGCCTACTTCGGTCCGAACGAAGATCCGCGAAACAAAGGACAGCAGCCCGATCTGGTAAAGAAGACCATTACGCCGGACGTCTCGCTGGGCGCGCACGTCGCGGTGATCGACTGGACATTCTACAGCGGCAAGATGTTTCCGAAAGAATACCAGGGCGGAGCGTTCCTGGCGCTGCACGGATCTTGGAACCGCTCGAACCGCGTGGGCCAGTCGGTGGTGTACGTGCCGTTTCAGAACGGCAAGCCAACGGCTCCTCCGCAGGAGTTTCTGAAGGGATGGATGCTGGGCCCCGATAAAGCCGAAGTGTGGGGACGCCCGACCGGCGTATTCCAGATGGCGGACGGCAGCCTCTTGGTAAGTGACGACGGCGGCAACAAGATTTGGCGCATCTCTTACAAGCGATAGCCGCACTCTTGCTGCTGTGCCAGGCTGTACCGGCGGCACAGTTCTCGCATAAATTGCACCTGCGCTTGAAGCTGCAGTGCATCAGTTGCCACACGTCCGCCCCGGCCAGCACGAAGGTGGAAGACAACAATCTTCCACCTTCGGCAGTGTGTGTGAGCTGCCACAAAGACGGCCAGCCGGTCAAAGCGCCGCGCGCATCGAAGCTATCGCAATTCAACCATCGGCAACATCTGCGGATGGGCAATATCGCGCCGGTGATCGCGGCCGCAATCGATTCGAAAGAGTACCTGTCGGCGCCCGGCGACCTGCGGCGTTTGCTTGGTTCGAAGAACGCATGCGAAGCCTGCCATCGCGGACTTCCGGAATCGGACGCCGTGACGGATGCCGCGTTTCCGAAGATGGCCGACTGTCTGGTCTGCCACGTCAGGATTGAAAAGATAGACCCGCCGTTCAGTTGCGCCGCCTGTCATGCCAAGAGTTTCCATCTGATGCCCGCCAGTCACGATGTCCAATGGCTGGACTTCCATGCTACCGGGAAGGCGAACATGGATAGGCAAAGCTGCGCGGTGTGCCACGGCAGAAAGTTCACGTGCCGTGGGTGTCACTAGAGCAGTCTTTATTGGCCGCTGCTAAATGGGATAAACGCGGATTTTCGATTCCTGGACGCCGAACTAGCCGAGCTTACTTCTTCAGCTCCGCATCCAGGATCGCTTTCACAGAGTTCAAGTCCATCAGTCCGCTGTATCGTTGACCGTTGATGAAGAACGTGGGTGTTCCCTGGACGCCGGCTTCAAAGCCATCCTTGACGTCCTTCTCCACTGCGGGCCGGAACCTGCCCGACTGCAAATCCACCTTGAACTTCTCCATGTCGAGCCCGGATTCCTTGGCCCACAGGAAAATATTGTCGCGGGAGAGCTTGCGGAAATTTGCGAACAGCTTGTCGTGCATAGGCCAGAACTTCCCCTGGGCGTTCGCGGCCAGCGAGGCCTCGGCCGCCAGTTGCGCTTCCGAGTGAATCTCCAGCGGGAACTGTTTGAACACCAGTTTGATGTCCTTCGGGTAGGCCCGTAGAATATTTTCCACCTCGGCGATGGCCCGGGAGCAGTAGGGGCACTGGAAATCCGAGAATTCCACGAGTGTGATCTTGGCCTTCTCCGGTCCCTGGAAAGGGGAACCGTTGATCGCGATCTTCACTGGATCGCTCAAGATTTTATTCGCCGCCGCCCGCGCTTTCGTGAAGCCGGAATTGACCAGCGAGTCGTGAATCTGATCCGCCGTCTTCGCGCCCTTCACCCCTTCTACCACCATACCGGCCAGCGTCTTGCTATCTCCGCACGCCGGATCCAGAACGCGGCATTGGGCCAGCTTCATATTGCACCCGCAGATGCAATTCTCTACGTGAAGGCTTTTCAGCGCGGCGGCTTTTTGTTTTGGCGTCAGGCCGGTGAAGTCTACTTGAGGTAGCGTGGTGGCCGCAGCCCAATTCGGCGCTTCAGCCGGCGGCTTTTGCGCCCATACGCCGGACGCGGCCAAAATGAGAACGGAAATAAGTGAATATCGCATATCAGTTCAAAATCTTCTTTAACCAGTCGATCATGTACAGCTTGTAGCCTTGGAGTTCGGGAACCCTATCCCATCCTCCCATGCCATGGCCGCCTTCCCGCACGGTATACAAATCGCAGGAGGCGCCAGCCAGGCGCATCTTGGCGCACATTTCTACGGACTGCTCATACGGCACCTGTTGATCCCTGGTGCCGTGGATCAACAGAAACGGCGGCATACCCTTTCTTACGTAAGCGACGGGCGATGCTTTGATGAGTACCGGAGCTGTATCCGCATCCAGCTCCTTGACGCCGAGATAAGCTTGCGAGGTGTCCAGTAACTTGCCCTGCGACACAACGCGCGAAACAAAATCATGGACCCCGTAGAGAACCACCACTGCGGCTACCTGCGACGCCGGCTTATTCTGCGCGCCCACGTAGGATGCCATCTGCCCGCCGGCGGATTCGCCAATCAGCGCGATACGGTTCACATCCACCTTGTACTGCCGGGCATGACCCCGAACGAATTGAATGGCACGCTCCACATCGTCAGTTGCCGCTGGAAATTTATACTGCGGCGCCATCCGGTAGTTGATAGTGAACCACGTGAAGTTGGCTTTCGTCAGGACGGGGAACAGCGGCGGCACATACATTTGCTTGTCGCCGCGTACGAATCCGCCACCGTGAATGAGGATCGCGGTGGGAAACGGCCCAGGGCCTTCCGGCACGCTGACGTCAAACGTCAGTGATGCATTACCGGCTTTTGCATACTCGATGTCCTTGCGCATATCGGCTTGTGCGAATGTGCAAACTAGCAGTGCAAGGGATAAACGCGTCAGCATGGAAATCATCAGGGAACTTGCATGCGCGGATTGCACACCGGCCAGGGGGCGAATCCGAGCACTTTATCACGTCGATCTACCCAGAGCTGCACTTCGTCGTGCCCCGGGAACTCAATGAACTGAATGATTCCCGTGTCGCAGGATTTCGTCTTCGCCAGCTTCGCCGAGGCGATGTTGGCGTGAGAACTCTTCGGCCCCCAATCTTCCAGAAATTTACCGAAGGCGTACTGGGGGCACGGATGGGCGTCGGTGCAACCCCACATCGCGTAAGCAGCTTTGTAATCCTGCCGCTTCAGTTGTTCAAGGAATATGCCGATCTGCTTCTCTTCGCGGTAATTCCGGAACTGAAAGTAACCGGCAATCGCGGCGATGGCCAAGAACACGGCCGAGAGGACGATCCATCGGATGATTTCCCCCCGGCGCTCTTCGCCCGCACCGTAATTTTCCAGGTAACCTGCCATGCCTTCATTCTACAGCGGCAGCCGCACTATTTGGCGGGGTAGGCCTTGTCGAAGGCGGCCACTGCGTCCTTGGTCAGTTCCATGGCCGGCTTGAAATACAATGTGCTTGCCACGTCCATGATGACGTCAAGCCCTTTCTCTTCCGCCAGTTTCTTTACCACTTCCTGCATACGGGCGCCGGACTTCGACAAAATCTCGTTTCGTTCACGGTCCACATCCGCCTGCAGATCTTCGGTCAGCCGTTGCAGCTCCCGCTGTTTCCTCTGGCCGCTCACCTGCATTTCCTGCTCGGCTTGCGGGGTCAGTTTTCCCGCCATGGTCTGTAGCTTATTCTGCAAGTCCGCCAGCTCCCGCTGAAGCGTTTCCACTTTTTGTTGCCGTGGCTTGTAGCGCGCCTCCAGCTCCAGTTGGGACTTTTTAATTTCCGCGGTATCGAGAATAGCGTTCTGCACGTTGATGATCCCGACTTTAGTTTGAGCGGAAGCGGCGGCGAAGGACGCGAGCAACAAAAGACTGATTCGAAGCATAGTTCTAATGACTCCTGATTCCTGGGTGACAATTACAGTTTAGATTAGTCTAACAGAGCGTTTGGACGCAGTGAGTGGATAGCTGGCGTACAGTCTATTCCAGCACGGCCAAAATTTCATCTTCGCGAAGGATCAGGTATTCTTCGCCGCCTACCTTGATCTCGGCTCCCGAATACTTACCGAACAAGATGCGGTCCCCGGCTTTCACGTCCATGGAGGCGCGTTCTCCGGACTCCAGCAGCTTACCGCTGCCCACGCAAATCACGTTGGCCTGCTGAGGCTTCTCCTTAGCGGAGTCTGGGATGATGATACTGCCCACCTTCGATTCCGACTCTTCCAGGCGCTTCACAAACACGCGGTCGTGCAACGGACGGATTTCCATAGTTGTTTCCTCTCTTGTCTGAGTTCTTGCCTGAGTTCCACACGGCGGCGTCAGACGCCCGATGGGCTGCCTGATGTGAGCCAGTATATCGAAATTGCACGATGGGCCGCTACTGCTGCTTGGCTGCGCCGCCGGCTGGTTCCTTCGCCAAGCGAACCCTGGCGCCTTCGAGTTTCTTCTGTACCTTGGCCACATCGGCGGGATCCAGATCAGAGGGCGGTGTGCTTTCGAATTCCTTCAACGAGGACTGCCACTGCGCAATTGCTTCCCTCAGCTTGCCTTGCTTGAAGAGAACGTCACCGAGATGATCATGCACGGTGGGATCCTTGGAGTACCGTTCCACAGCGTGCCGCAATGTACTCTCGGCTTCCGGCAGCTTATCCATGCGGTAGTAGACCCAACCGAGGCTGTCCAGATAAGCACCGTTGTTGGGGTCCGCTTCCAGGGCCTTGCTGATCAACTGCTGCGCTTCCTGCAGGCGGACGTTCCGGTCGGCCAGCATATAGCCCAAGTAGTTCAACGCGGACGCATTATTTGGATTGACGGCCAGCACCTTTTTAAATTCGGTTTCGGCGAGGTCGTACTTCTTTAACTTTTCGTACATCGCGCCGCGCGTGAAAGCGATGGCTTCCTTCTCTTCCTTGGCTTCGGAGAGTTTATCGGCGGCATCGATGGCCTTCGCCATTTCAGTGAAATTTTTTGCCTTATCGTAAATCTGCGCCAGCGCCAGGTAAGTTTCCCGGTCGTTCTTGCCATCAAGCAGCTTCTTTGTCTCAGCTGCCGCTTCCTCGTGCTTGCCCATGTCGGCCAGCAGCGATGCACCGCTGATACGAACCATACGATCGTTTGGATACTTCTTGTTCGCAGCGGCGGCCTCTTCAGCAGCCTTCTTGTAGTCCTTTGCCAAGCGGTAGGTTTCGATAATCTCCGCAGCCGCGCGGGCCCCGAGATCCGGGTCCAGGTCTCCCATCTGACGGAGTGTTTCGGCCGCTTCGCGAGGTTGTTCGTTCAAACGAAACAGCCGCGCAAGGCGGTCCAGCAATTTCGCGCGGTTCCCCTTCTCAGGAGGACTGTACTTTGGCCGCGAGGTGGAGACCAGTAATTCCTTCAGTACGCCGATAGCATCCACATACTTGCCTTCGGCTTCCATCAGACTTATTTCGTGAAAGCGAACTTCTAGGTTTTCCGGCTCCAGACCCTTCGCCTTTTCCACGGCCGCGCGAGAGTTCGGGAAATCGCGAAGCTGCAAATAGATCTGCGAGATGCGAAGTTGCGACTGGATATCTTTCGGATCTTCCGCAACCAGTTCCTGGTACACCTTGAGGGCGTCGGCGTATCGATCCGACAGCAGCAGGTTCTGCGCGTAGGCACGCTTGACATCCACGTTGCCCGGCGAAAGCTCCAGCGTCTTCTTCAGCGTCTCTGCGGCGAGCGCGTAATCGCGCATCTGCTCGTAGGTGCCGGCAAGAGCGGTCAGAGTACGGAGCGAAGGGTTCTTGTCCGCCACGCGGCGCAACAGATCCGTTGCGGCCTTCGTGTTGCCAAGATCGGAGTACACCATCGCCAGTCCGGTCAACGCGTCTTCGTTGTCGGGATCGATGTCGATCACCTTCTTATAGGCTTTTTCGGCGTCCACCGAGTTGGAAGCGATTTTCTGCAAGCGGCCCAGCATTAGCCATGTATCCGCGTCCGCGGGTGCCTGTTCGGTAATCTTCTGATATTGCTCGATAGCGAGCTTCAGCATGTTCTCGTCGATCTTGCCCGGCTGCGAATCGCCGATCTTTCTGGTGTAAATGCGGCCCAGAATCCGGCGCGCATTCAGATCGTTTGGATTCTGCTTGAGCGACTCTTCGGCTTCGAGCATCGCTTCGCGAAGCTTTCCGGTGGAAATGTAAAGGTCCGATAGCTCTTCGCTGAGGAACGAAGCGCCTGGGTCTTCTTTCATCGCAAGGCGGTAGTTTTCGATTGCCTTGGTTACGTAATCGGTACGGTTGGCATAGGCGCCGGCGAGTTCGGCGTAGAGATGCCCCAGGGAGTAATGATAATAGGCCGCGGACTTATCGCTCTTTTTGGCCGGAGCTTGCGCTTGCGCGGGCATAGTCACCGCGGAGGTTACAAAGAGGCAGAATACAGACAAAGCTGGTTTAAATGAAGTCATGGGGGCTGACTGGTTCGTCCGGGTTGAAGTGCTTGGAGTCGGGCCGATCTCCTCTTCCCACAGTATAACCCCGGTTTGGGCGCGGGCGACGAAGGGGTAGTATCCTAATCTTGCGTCGAATAGAAAACGACTACGAGTCGAGCGGGGCGATGAGCTTACGGAATATGCAGGTAATCACTCCGCCGATAACTGCTTATCCCCGGTTTGGCCTCGAACAGCCAAAGCATGAGCGATCCAAGAAAATCAGGATTCTGATCTGAAGTCTTAATTCCGCCATTCGAGGGAGCTGAGAAAAATCTGAAATCGAAATCAGATCAGGTGGAGTTGGCTGCAATCTTTACTTCCGCCTCGACCTGAGCGCTGAAGACGGATTTGCCGAAACGCATGAATCGGATGCAGCACGAGCGTGGGGATCAGCTTTCCCCAAACAACCCGCTTTCGTGGCCGAATTCCGGCGTGCGCCCGGAAGCCAAAGGGGACAGGAACGGGGCGATTGCCGCCGACAAGTGGCCCGTGGCACTGCAGCCGGATTCCGCACGCTCACGGAACGATCTTGAGCGGTTGTCCCAAAAGCATCTTTGAAGTTCGACACGCACAAACTTGCTGCCGGGAAGCCGACGGCGGCAGCCCGGCGCGGATCGCCCACACCCACTAACCCTCCACACGGCCAGCCGCCGCATTCCACCGCATCCGCCTCCCCGCCCGCAACGACATATTTGCCATCTGCACCACCAGCGCCGCTTGAAACCCCAAATACATCGATGCCGTCGGCCTCTTCCGCGTCTTCACGCAATCCAAAAAATTCTCCACATGCAGTTGCGTCGCATAATCGAACCCCCGCGCCGACTTCCCCTGCATTGCAACCGTCTCTTCCGCGCCCTTCTTATAAACTTTGTACTCTTCCCGGCTCACGTCCATCCGTGCCAGATCGCCATCCAACTGGTTCAGTTGGTCGTTCTTCGTCTGATACCGCATCGCCGCGTAGTTGATCGTAAACACGCCCAGGAAATCTTCGGGATACTCCGCGATCACCACTACCGACTCCGGCGTATCGACGCCCTCCACATGCGGCCGCCCGCCCGACGCATTCACTGCCAACGGATAGCTCGCATTCATCAGCATGTGCATCCCGTCGTAGATGTGCGCTCCCTGATCCGCCACTATGCCACCGGCATAATCGGAATACAGGCGCCACCGCCGGAATCGCCCAGGCTCAAACTCGCGCCTCTTCGCCGGGCCCTGCCACTGCTCCCAATCGAGCGGACCATCCAGCTTCTTCGGCGCGCCGCCGCCCAGTTGCGTATTCACCCACCACGACCGCACCATCCGCACCGTGCCCAGCGTTCCTTCCGCCACCACCTTCCGGCCTTCGATGTATAAATCGTAGCTCCGCCGCTGCATCCCAACCTGCACGATGGACTTCGAGTTCTTCTCCGCCGCCACAAGCTCCACGCCTTGCTCGGGAGTCTGGCAAAGCGGCTTCTCCACATACACGTCTTTCCCCGCCGCCATCGCATCCAGCACCATGCGATGATGCCAGTGTTCCGGCGTAGCAATCAGCACCGCCTGAATACTTTTGTCGTCCAGCAACTGTCTGTAGTTCCGGTAGGGCTTCGCGGTGCTGCCGGCCTTCGACGCCGCGGAGAGTGCGCGCTCCAGATTGGGCTCATACACATCGCAGATGGCGCCCACTTGCACCGAAGC
>JANYCV010000167.1 GCA_025360145.1 Acidobacteriaceae bacterium | reverse complement strand
TGATTACTGCTCAGATGCCCTTTGAAATTTCCGATGCATCCAGCGTCAGCGTGTACGTCCGGACCACCGTCGACAGCGAAGATACCGGGATTCTGCTGGATGATGGGCGCACCCACCGCAGTCGTAATCCGCACCTTGCCTGCGTCGTCGGTGGTCCGGACGTACACGCTGACGCTGGATGCATCGGAAATCTCGAAGGGCATCTGAGCGGTAATCAGCTTGGGAGAAACGAACAGAAGCGGTGCCCGCAGGCCATCGATATAAACCTGCACTCCGCCAAGCGTTCTGGGAAGGACGGGGCCGTCCGGCGCTTTTTCCGTTTTAGTGGTAAAGTTGTCACCCGAAATATTAATCAAAGTTCCGGGGGCTATCTTGGCGGCGTCCTGTCCACCGCTCAACGAGGCGCCGCTCGCAGTGAGCACAAGCTGGGCGGCGGCGGACAGCGTAGCGCCTAGCGTGATGCTATTACCGTCCTCGCCGGGCTTCCTGGCGGTCAGGATGAGAGAATTAAAATTGGGGTTCGCACGAGCCAACACCAGGGGATCGCCGCTGTTGGCGTTGATCGCCGCCACCAATCCGTTAACCACTTTGGTGATGGTGTCGTCTTTCAAGACCGTGTATTTGTAGTCGACACTTTGGATGGTGACGGTGCCTACGTCATTCTCCTTAATGGCTCCGGAGACCACGACCGCAGCGAGGGCGAAAATTTCCTGGCTGGCCGCGTTTCGAATCGAGGTCCGGTTGACGGTGGTTTCCCCGACAGTGAAGACCATGACGCGGCGATTGAATGTATCGCCGACAAACAGGTTTGTCCCGTCCCAGGCGAGCGACATTGGCGTGCGCAGAGAATCGGAACTGGAAATCAGCAGGGCGTTGGAGTCCACCGATTCAAACTCTCCCGGCTGACCGAGAATGATATCCGCGCGCTGGCCGCTGGTGGTGGGGACATTGTTGAATACGAGCACGCGATTGTTGCCGCCATCGGCGATGAAGAGGCGTTTGCCGTCAGAGAGTGCAAAACGAGGGAAATCGAGCGTGGCGGCGCAACGGGTCGGATAGGTCAGTTTCGTGGAATCGACAGCGTTGGTGCCGTTCGATGCGCAAAGCAGCGGACTGTTGTTGGCCGCGGCTACGTTGGTGGCCCCCCCATCGCCGAGGCTCGGTTGGCCCACAACGATATCCGCGGGCGCCTGGTTTTGAGTAGGGATGGTGTTCCAGATGAGAACCCGGTTGTGACCAAGATCGGCGACATAGAGACGCGTTCCGTCGGAGGTCACCGAAACTGGATTCAGCAGAGCGGTCGCTTTCGCGTCGACAACCGCTTTGGTCAGATCGGGTTCAATAAAGGTGTTGAAATTCGGTTGTCCCAAGACCACGTCGGCAGGCTGACCGTTCGCCGCCGGCACGCGGTTCCAGATGAGTACGCGATGATTCTGCGTATCGGCAACGTACAGTTTCCCGTTCTGAAGCCAGACGCCTTGCGGACCGCGAAGACCCTTATTATTGGGCGTGTTACCGGTGCCCAGGTTCGCGGTTGCAGTCTTAAAGTCGTTCTGGCCGACCACTACGTCGGCGGGCGTTCCGCTGACAAAAGGGATGGAATTCCAGATCAGGACGCGGTTGTGGTCGGTATCGGCGACCGCCACGAGCTTGCCGTCTGAGGCAACAGCGGTAGGTTGACGAAAGCCGCCTTGCGTGAGGGCGATATCCGTTTTCGTGAAATTGGGCTGACCTACAGCCACGGATGCTACGCCGGTACAAACCTGGCAACGGATTTCGGAGTCCTTGGGCAACTCGCCGGTGGGCGCCGGCAGGTTGGTGGAAAGATTCGGAAAGATCAGAACGCGGTTGTTCTGAGGGCTGGAGCCTACACGATTGGAATCAACAACAAAGAGCGTGTCGTTCGCGTAGGCGAGTCCGCTGGCCGCGCCCAGAAGCCTGTCCGACGCACCATCTTCCTGGGCGGTAAATGTATGCTGGCCAATGACTAGACGGGCTGCCTGTCCAGTGGAAAAGTCTGCAGAGCGGGCAATTCCCGCGGCGGCGCACAAAAGAGCAAGATACTTCATCATGAAATAGTTAGCAGGTTGATCCTCTAGTATACCAATCTAATCCGACGTTAAGTCACGCGACTGGGTTGCAGGGAAATCTTCCTATCGGCCTTTGGGGCCTTCGATCTCGCCCCAGATTACCTGATACGCCTCCAGTTCGTTGTCCAGGTTAGGGCCGCAGCGAAGAGAAACGCGTGTATTCACGGCGAGCATGGAAGCCTCGGCAGGCAGACCGCTATCCATATAACGCGTGTCCGGGCGCAACAGCACGGTGATTTCGCCCTGCGTGCGGGTGCGGAGAACCATCTTCCGCGCGTTCAATCGGAGGACGATACCGCTGAAGGTCAAATTGCCGCGGGGGTAGAGTTGATCGATGAGCGTACTGCGGCGCGGGGGAATGCGGTAACCGGGATTCGCGGCAGGGAAGTTATCCGACACGCGGAGGGTCCGGGCATAACAACGCTGACTGCCTGGCTTGCGATCGGTGACGAGTTCCAGCCGGTCGCCGGCCTTCAAGACGGCCATGCCAATGCGTTCGCCATCGCGCTCCATATAAGTGAAGCCGTCGAAATGGCAGGTATACAATCGGTCGGGAGGGATGCGGACCAGGATGTCGCCTTCGACTTTATTGCCATCCCATTCCACCAGATCGCCGCGAACAATGCCTACCGGGGCGTTTTCTTGAGCCATTACGGGAAACGCCACGATATGGGCCGCGATGCAAGCCATGGGGAGCGCGAAGATCCGTAACGGCCGCAGGCGCATGATTGCTCTCGACTTTCTTCAGTATAGAGCGGAATCCGGAATTGGGTAGCGCATTGCGAATGATACAATAAGGAACTCCGTAATTTACCGCAGGGGAAGTTTGGGTGCCTCTACATAACTTATCGCTAGACCGCGCAGGCTGTTGGTACGTCAAGTCGGGTATTCAGGAACCTGGAGGCGGGGTGGCGCGGTACTATCTTGCCAGCCTTGGCAAGAATGCACTGGTCTCTACCGAAATTACCGGGTACGCCGTCAGCGCGCTCGTTTACCTCTATGAAAAGCGCGGGGACCAGAGTTTCCTCGAAGCGGCCATCCGGAGTGGACGGTTTCTGGTAGACCGGGCCTGGAACCCGCGGCTGCGAACCTTCCCTTTCGAACATTCCGACAATGGGACCCGGACTCAGGCGCTGGCCTACTTTTTCGATTGCGGAATTATTGTTCGGGGACTGATGGCTTTGTGGCGGACCACCCGCGATGAGTCGCTGCTGGTATGCGCTCGCGAGGCTGGGCATTCCATGTTGGCCGACTTCGCCCGGGAAGACGAGATCCACCCGATTCTGACTTTACCCGCGAAACAGCCGCTTCCATACGCTCCGCAGTGGTCGCGCAGTCCTGGCTGTTACCAGTTGAAGTCTGCCTTGGCCTGGCACGAACTGTTTGAGGTGACGGGCGACACTTCGTTCCGCGCGAGTTACGAACGGGCGCTGGCGTTGGCGCTGGATAGCAAAGATCGATTCCTGCCCGCTGAGACCACCGAGAAAACGATGGACCGTCTGCACGCCTACTGTTATTTTCTGGAGGCGCTGCTGCCGCATTCGGGCCGGGCGGATTGCCGGGACGCGCTAGAGGAAGGAATCGGCCGCGTGAGCGGCTATCTGCCAGAGATTGCGCCGGTGTTTGTCCGTTCCGATGTGTATGCGCAACTGCTGCGCCTCCGGCTGTATGCGGCAAATCTGTTCGGCTTGCCCTTGCAGGAGCGGGAAGCTTCGGAAGAAGCCGCGTGGATCAAGACGTTTCAATGCGAGAGTAGCGATGCGCGGATGAATGGAGGTTTTTACTTCGGACGCAAAGGCCAGACGATGCTTCCATACGTTAATCCTGTTTCCACGGCATTCTGTCTACAAGCGCTGGATATGTGGCATGAGCGCGGGCAAACTGTGCGGCTCGATCCCCGATCAATCATTTGAGACCCCGGATCAAGGTCGCGTTCGCCTCCGGCTCGGACGAGTTGATCCCGGCATTTCTCGATCGAATGGAACGGATCTATCCGGAATTGGAGATGTATGTAGTTTCCGAATTTCCTCCGCCCAAGGGAAACTGGATTCCCTACCATATGGGGCGAAGCTTCCGCGAGAATCTGGACCGCTGCCGGGCCGCGCTGAAAGATACCGACATTCAGATTGCCGCGGTGCTGCTGCAACCGCAGATGCCATTCTGGCGGATGCGCCTGATTCCGGTGATGCTTGCGCCGTTGCGGACGCTTTTCTACAACGAGAACCTGGACCACTTCATGATCCGGCCAAAGGGAGTGGGCAACATCGGGCGGCATTTCGCCTGGCGGACGAAGAACTTCGTCCGGTGGCAGACTTCTCCCGGCGGCCGTTTCTACACGTTTTTTTGGCGGCTGAAGCACCCTTCGGCCCTGCGGGCGCCGGCCCTGTCGAAATTGGCTTCCGCAATGGGAAAGCTGGCGCTCCTGCGAAAGCGATTCTCGAAACGGAAGCCGCCGCCTGTGCCGGGCGCTTCCCTGCCCGCTGGTATCTCGGTAGTGATCCCCTCGCGAAACGGCAGAGAACTTCTCATGCGGCTGCTGCCGGGGCTGATGCGGGAATTGAGCGGCTACGCTTCCGAGATTATCGTTGTCGACAATGGGTCCGAAGATGGGACCGGCGAATTTCTGTCGAATGAATTTCCGCGCGTTCGCCGGGAACTGAACACAGAGCCGCTTTCCTTTGCCCGGGCGGTAAACCGTGGAATGCGGGCTGCGCAGTATTCACGCACCTTGCTGCTGAACAACGACATGGTGCTGCATCCGGGCTTCTTTGCGCCCTTGGTTGCCGCATTCGAAGCCGTGCCCGGCCTGTTCTGCGCCACTGCTCAGATCTTCTTTCCGGACGGACAGCGGCGGGAGGAGACCGGAAAGGCGGTGATGCCGGCACGGCCCTGTGAGGGGTTTCCAGTGCGCTGCGATGTGCCGCTCGACGGCGAAACCTACAGCTACGTGCTATACGGCAGCGGCGGCTGTTCATTGGTAGATACGGCGAAGGCGGCGGCGCTGGGCGGGTTCGATGAGATTTACGAACCGGCTTACGTGGAGGATCTGGATCTAGGCGTGCGGGCGTGGCAGTTGGGATGGCCGACGGTATTCGTGGCAGGCTCGGCAGTGACTCACGATCACCGTGCGACTACGTCGCGATACTACACCGCGGCCGAACTCGATCGCGTGCTGGAGATCAACTATCTCCGGTTTCTGGTCCGCTGCATTCAATCGCCGAAAGTGTTCCGAAGGCTATGGGATCAGGCGGTAGCCCGGTTAACGCGGAGTGGAACGGAGTCTGCATTTCAGGCACTGGCCGAAACGCGGCATGCAACCGAATGGGTAAGCGGCCGGATGAGCCATTGCGAGAACGAAGAACTGCTGCTGGCGCTGACAAGCGGCGCGGTGGCCGTGTTTCCGGGTCGCGCGCCGCGCGGGCGTCCGGTGGTGATGATCGTCGCGCCGTATATTCCCTTCCCCTTGGCACACGGCGGAGCAGTACGGATGTATAACCTGATGAGCCGGGCGGCTGGCGATTACGACCAGGTGCTGATCACGTTCGCCGACGAGTTGCAAACACCGCCCGTGGAACTGCTGGAGATCTGCACCGAGGTGGTGCAGGTGAAGCGAATCGGGAGCCATGCCCGGCTTTCAACCCCTCGACCCGACACGGTGGAGGAATTCGATTCGGCTGCATTCCGGGCGGCAGTCAGGCAGACTGCGGCGAAGTGGAAGCCGGACGTGGCGCAGTTGGAATTCACGCAGATGGCACAGTATGCGGCCGACTGCGCCCCGGCGCGGACGCTTCTCGTAGAGCACGATATCACGCTAGACCTCTACCAGCAATTGCTGGCGCAGTCGGAGGATTGGGAAACCCGGCGGCAGTGGGAGCGTTGGGTTCGTTTCGAAACCGCTGCCTGGCGAAACGTGGACTGCGTGGTTACGATGTCTGAGAAGGATCGGGCGGCAGTGAGCGGGGCGAAGCGGTGCATGGCACTGGCGAACGGTGTGGATTTGCAGAGATTCCAGCCTTCGGCCGAAGAGCCGGAGCCGGTGCGGCTGCTGTTTATCGGATCGTTTGGACACTTGCCGAATGTGCTGGCGCTCGATTATTTCCTCCGCGAGGTGTGGCCGCTGATTCAGGAGATTCATCCGGCGCTGCACATCATTGCAGGAGCGCGGCACCTTTACTTTCTTGAACAGATGCACGGGAGCCGCGTGAGACTGCATCTCGACCAGCCTGGCATTGAAGTGGAAGGCTTCGTGTCCGATGTGCGGCCGGCTTACCACAGAGCTTCGATTGTGATTGCGC
>JANYCV010000160.1 GCA_025360145.1 Acidobacteriaceae bacterium | reverse complement strand
CACGGTCGCCTCCTTGGTCAGCCCGCCACACCATCTAAGAACGGACGTTTTTTTGTCCAACCGATGGGGTCCACCTCACTGCTTCAATAATTATGCTTGTAACGTCTTCTGGCGGCGGACTCACT
Source organism: Acidobacteriaceae bacterium (assembly GCA_025360145.1). Classification (GTDB taxonomy): domain Bacteria; phylum Acidobacteriota; class Terriglobia; order Bryobacterales; family Bryobacteraceae; genus JANXXV01. The sequence continues at coordinate 8,070 of JANYCV010000160.1, read as the reverse complement.
TGGATGGTCTAGAAGCGATGAGATCGCAATAGTACCGCTGGATCTCATCGGTAGGGATTACCCCAAATTTATTGGTCTCCCATGTCTTGAACCAAGGAGTTCCCGGTCGATGAGTGATGTCGGACAGTTGCGGTCCCGTAAATTTCTTATAGGCTGCCCATACTCCCTTCAGGACCTTAACCTCATCATCACCGAGAACGCCAGAATCATCTGGGGGAATGGGGATGTCTTCGGTTACTTGACCTGAACCGTATTTCTGTAAGGCTTTGTAGAGTTTTGGAACTACTGGCCCCCACTGCCAAGCATGAGTATTTTGGTAGTACGCGGGCTGGTTTAGTAGCGCAAGAGAATAGCCCTGCGCGAGGAAGGCGAGCTTTTGAACTTGCATGTTGGTCAAACTCCGACGCTCTTCCCTAGCGAAGCCAAGGAACGTATTAGCGACTTTTTGCGCGGAGACAGCCACGACAGCATGATATCACTGTCTACGAAACATTTATAGCCCACGATGTTTATGCTATACCAGTAGCTCGGCCATCGTCCAAACCTGATCTGTGATGCCTGCTGCCATCGCAGGGGTCATCTTCAAGGTGCGATGGACGCGGCAGAAATTGTAGTAGGCGAAGTGAAGAGCTAGCGCAGCCTTGAGATTGTCCCACTTCTTGCTAAACGCATAGGTCAGGCGGGTGAGCCGTTTGCACCACTGGCGCAGCGATCCATTCTGGCGTTCGATGTCTGATGTGCAGATAAGGTCAAAATCTGGGTCGCCGTACACTTCGGTCTTATCGACAGCGAGCACGGTAGGCGGGCTGTAGCGCCGTTGCTCTGCTGTCGTCGGGCTTTTGTATAACTTTACGATTTGGCCATAGGTGCAGCGTTCGCCAAGTTCCATTCCAACCGCGTAGTTGTAAGGCGCAAAGCCAGCGGTTGAAAGTTGAAAGCGGACGTTCTGGTTAGTGGCCGCTGCAATCTTTCGCATGAAGCGGCGTGCGCTTTCGGTGTTCCGCTTTCCGAGTTCAAAACCGAGAACCAATTTCGTATTCCGTTCAATGCCAATGAAGGTCCAGGCATCACCGATGTAGTGAAAATTTTTATCTCCGTACACGCGACGGCTCTCCTTTTTGCCTACGAACGACCAAATCTCATCACACTGGACATCGGTTGCGGGAACGTTGCGGACTTTTTCTTCCATCAGGGTTTCGCAGCGTTCGCCAGCTTTCACCAGAAGGCCCATGCCGTAGTAATTATTTCAGTCAAGCACATACCCAGCCTGTGGAGACTGAAACGCGGCAGCAGGATCAGAGCCAGGCGGCGGGTGTATTCGCCTACGCGCTGAACCGAACGGTCAGCCAGGCCAGGCAGGATTGAGGCGAGGTATTGGCGAACGGGCAACTTGAGCCGGCATTTTTGACGGCTTCGAGAACGTCTTTAGCCGTCGTGCATATTTCTCAAAGCGGTAAACCGATAGAAAGTAGAACCGGCCCGCCATGACGAATACGAAGCAGGTCGCAGAGCCAAACACCAGCTCTCGCGACAACGGAAGGCCCACGAACGGAACTGTTTGGTCCGGCTTCAGGGAAATCAAAACTGAAGCAATTCCGAATGAGGCAACCAGATTTTAGAACGCGGCGCGTTGCCGCCTATCGAGCTTCAGGTGAGCGTCCCACAGAGCTTTTTGAATGAATTCTTAGCGACTAGCCACTTGTTTAGAATCCGTCCCTGATCGTCGGTACGATGAATGTCATCCCCTAACCCGGCGCACTAACATGATGGCCTCCACATCTTTAGACGCTAAAACTTTAAACGTCCAGATTCCGCACATCTAGCGCGTTCTCTTCGATAAACTTCCGCCGGCTCTCCACGTTCTCGCCCATCAGCGTTGAGAAAATCTCTTCGCACTGCACCAGATCTTCCAGCCTGATCTGCAGCAGTGTCCGCTTCTCGGCGTTCATGGTGGTTTCCCAAAGCTGCCCGGCATTCATCTCGCCCAGCCCTTTGTAGCGTTGTACCTGGGCATCGCGCATGCCTTCCGCTCGCACAAACGCCAGCAGATCGCGCCAGTTGGTCTGGATGTCGCGGTTCGTATCTTTCACCACGGTGAATGGCGGCTGATTGTGCTTGGCGATATCCTTACAAAGCAAACGCAGCTTCCGGAATTCCGGCTGCCCGGCGAGCTCCACTCCAACTATGCGTTCCGCGTTGGTGGAATCCAGATACGACACCGACCATGTGGAGTGTACTTCGTCAAACTTCAAATGCGACTCCAGGCCCAAAGCCTTTAGCGCATCCGCCACGGGTTCGACGTTCTGCTTCTCTGAAAAATCGGCCTTGGTATCGATAGCCAGCAACGGATTCGAGATCACTTCCACCACCCGCGAATCGCGCACGCGCCGTTCGGCCTGCCGGGACACCTGCTGGTATTCATCGAGCTTGACCAGAAACTTCCGCAGATCGCCGGCTTCCAGCTTCGTTGCCTCAGGCGAACCGTACTCCACAAACAAGCTTTCGGTAGCGCGGCGCAGAATCTCGGCTGTGAATTCCTTGTCATCCTTGATGTACTTCTCGCTCTTTCCCTTCTTGATGCGATAGAGCGGCGGCTGCGCCACAAACACGTGGCCCCGGGTGATCAGCTCCTGCATGTGCCGGAAGAAAAACGTCAGCAGCAGCGTCCGGATGTGCGATCCGTCCACATCGGCGTCCGTCATGATGATGATCTTGTGATAGCGCAGCTTGGCTACGTTGAAATCGTCCTTGCCGATGCCGGTTCCGATCGCGGTGATCATCGCACGAATTTCTTCGTGTCCCAGCATCTTGTCGTAGCGGGCCTTTTCCACGTTCAGGATCTTTCCCTTCAGCGGTAGGATGGCCTGGTAACGCCGGTCGCGGCCCGCCTTCGCGGTTCCGCCTGCCGATTCACCCTCTACCAGATAGACTTCGCATTTCGCCGGGTCTTTCTCCTGACAATCGGACAGTTTTCCTGGAAGCCCGCTGGAATCGAGGGCGCCCTTCCGCCTGGTGAGATCTCGCGCCTTGCGGGCCGCCTCACGCGCGCGGGCTGCATCAATCGCCTTGGAGACGATCTTCTTCATCACCGCCGCATTCTTCTCAAAGTAATCGCTGAGCTTGTCGTTGACGAACTGGGTAACAAAACCGCTGATGTCGCTGTTCAGCTTGCCTTTGGTCTGCCCTTCAAACTGCGGTTGCGGCAACTTCACGCTGATTACCGCCGTGAGACCTTCGCGCACGTCGTCGCCGGAAAGATTTTCCTTCACATCCTTGAACAGGCCGGCCGCCTGGCCCGCCGCGTTGATAGTACGGGTCAGTGCGCTGCGGAATCCGGTGAGGTGCGCGCCACCGTCCACGGTGTTGATATTATTGGCAAAGCTGAACAAGTTTTCCGAATAGCTGTCGTTGTACTGCAACGCCACTTCCATGGAAAGGGTTCCGCCGTTCGCCATTTCCCGCTCACCCTCGAAGGTAATCGGCTTCTCGTGCAGTACGCTCTTGCCGCGGTTCAGATGGCGGATAAATTCGGAAATGCCACCGCTGTAATGGAATTCGTGATTCTTGATTGGATCTTCGCGTTCATCGGTCAGGAGGATGGTCAAACCCTTGTTCAAGAACGCCAGTTCGCGCAACCGCTGTGACAGCGTATCGAAATTGAACACGCTAGCATCCATAATTGTCAGATCGGGTTTGAAGGTAATCTTCGTTCCCGTTTTTTTACCGGCCTTTCCAGCCTGAGCCAGCGGCGCTTTCGGAATGCCTTTGGAGTATTCCTGCTCCCAGGTGTAACCACCCCGCCAGATCTCCAGCAGAAAGGGGTCGGAAAGAGCGTTTACGCAACTAACGCCCACGCCGTGCAGACCGCCGGAAACTTTGTAGCTGTTCGAATCGAACTTGCCGCCCGCGTGCAGTTTGGTCAACACAACCTGCGCAGCGGATACGCCTTCGCCTTCGTGCATATCCACCGGGATTCCGCGGCCGTTGTCCACCACTGTGACCGAATTGTCCAGATGAATCGTGACTTCTATGCGGTCCGCGTAGCCAGCCAGAGCTTCGTCAACGGAATTGTCGACCACCTCATAAACCAGGTGATGCAGACCCGACTCACCAGTGGAGCCGATATACATAGCGGGCCGAAGCCGCACGGCCTCCAGGCCTTCCAGTACCTTGATACTTCTGGAATCATAGTCTTCGACATTCGAATCTTTACTTGCCATAGTTAATCTAAGTCCAATTCAGGCGTCCAATTCAGACGTACCGTCAAATGCGCATCGGCATGATGACATACCGATAGTTGTAGTTCTCCGCGCCGCCGCTTGGGCGCATCTCTCCGGCGCTCTGCGCATCGCGGAAATGAAACGATACGGATTCCTCTGGAACGGCTCTCAGGAAGTCCAGCAGATACTGCGCGTTGAACCCGATTTCCACTTCGGGGCCTTCATAGTCGGTGGGGAGGCTCTCTTCGCTTTCACCAGTTTCGGATAGTGAGGAAAAGATTTTCACCTCGCCCGGGACAAACTGGAACCGGATCGCGCGCGAACGCTCGTCGGAAAATTGAGCCACTCTTTCAATTGCGCCACGAACTTCATCGCGTTTCAACACAACCGAATTTGGTTGCTCTTTCGGTAAGACGCGCTCGAAATCGGGGAAGTTGCCCGTCAGTTTGCGGCTGATCAGCAATCGGTCGCCCAACTGGAAGAAAAGATGATTCTCATCGCCGGAAAATCGCAGCTTGCTCTCTGGATTGGCCTCCTGAGAGATCTTCAGAATCTCGCTCATTGCCTTCTTCGGCAAGAGTGCCCGGTAAGCGGCACCGATAGTCGGAATGTCCGAAGAAGTCTCGATCATCGCCAGCCGGTGGCCATCGGTGGAAACCATTACCATGCCGTTCTCTCTGAAGATCAACAATGCACCGTTCAAAGTGAATCGGGACTCTTCGGCGGAGATGGCGAAGATGGTCTTGGTAATCATGGAGCACAAAGCGCCCACCGGAATTTCCGCCAGAACCTCAGGCATTTCCGGCAGCTCAGGGAAGCTCTCGCGCGACATGCCGGCGATCTTGGTCTTAGAGCGCCCACAAACCAGACTCGCCCACTGGTTGTCACCGAGCTTTACGTGGATGTCGGCGTCCGGAAGCAACCGCACGTAATCCAGCAGCCGCCGCGCCGGAATTGTGCCCGCGCCCTGTTTGGTTACGCGGGCCGGGAACGAACAACGCACGCCTAGTTCCAGGTCGGTGGCGGTCAATTGAATCCGATCGCCGTCAGTCTCCAGCAGCACGTTCGACAAAATAGGGATCGTGGTCTTCTTCTCCACCACGCCCTGCGAAAGATTCAGTTCTTTGACCAGGTCAGCTTTGCTTACGGTGAATTCCATCCAGTGTCCTAGCTCCCGTTTCTCTGCATCCAGCTACTATTACGTCTTTCAAAATATAAGAAACCCTTATAAACACTCTTAGTAGGGCCTGTGGAAATGTGTATTTCTCTCTAAATTATACAAAAACCAACAGCTTCCCGTCTTGTCTCATTGTGAAAAACCAAGTTACCAACGCTGTACAACTCAACTCGCCTCCAGTTGTCCTCACATTTCAAGAGGGTCCAGGGGCGTCTCATGTGGATAACTTGGTAAGTTCAATTGAATGAATCAATTAAGCTGTGGATCGTCCTGTTCAAATCTGCATCCTTCAGCCGAAGATGTTCAATCTTCTTGACAGAGTGCAGAACCGTGGTATGGTGCTTGCCTCCAAACGCCCTGCCAATCTCAGGCAGGGATGCGTCTGTCAGCTCTTTCATCAGGTACATCGCAATCTGCCGCGGGTAGGAAATCCGGTGCTCGTTGGTCTTTTGCTTGATCTGGGACGGCTGTAATGAAAAACGCTCCGCCACGGCGCGAATCACCGCCTCCACCGTCACCCTGCGCTCAGGACCATGCACCAGATGCTTCAGAATCTGCTGCGCCATCGCTAGATTGATGGTGCCGCCGCTCACCGACGAATAGGCAATCAAACGGATCAGGGCCCCTTCCAGCTCCCGCACGTTCGACTTGGTTTTCGTCGCCAGGAAGATGCGCACATCCTCGGGCAGCTTAATCCCTTCCAGTTCAGATTTCTTGTCCAGAATCGCCATCTTCGTTTCCAGATCCGGCGGCTGCACATCCACCATCAGGCCCCATTCAAACCGCGAGCGCAACCGCTCCACCAGGCCTGGAATGTTTTTTGGCGAAGAGTCGCTGGAGATTACGATTTGCTTCTGATGGTCGTAGAGTTCGTTGAAGGTGTGGAAGAATTCGTCCTGCGTCCGTTCTTTGCCGCCTAGAATATGAACGTCATCAATCAGCAACACGTCCGCCGAGCGGAAATGTTGATGGAACTGGGGCATACGGTCCAGCTTGATGCAGTTGATCATCTGGTTCATGAACCGCTCGCTGGTCGTATAGACGATGCGCATTCCACCGAAATTTTGCACCAGGGAACGACCAATCGCATGAATCAGATGGGTTTTCCCCATTCCCACGCCGCCGTAAATGAACAGCGGATTGTAGCTGCGGGACGGCATCGTAGCCACGGCCTTCGCCGCGGCATGGGCGAACTGGTTACAGGAACCCACCACAAAATTATCGAAAGTGAACTTGGGGTTGAGTTGACTGACCGGAGACTGAAAAAGGCTATCCGTAACCGCCGGGCTGAAATCCGTATGGGAATTCGATGTGACCGCTGAGGAGGAGATTTCGTAGCTCACCTGCCGGATGGGCAATTTCAAGTCCCGGATTGCGGCGTGTACGCTTTCGGCATACTCACGTTCCATCCAGTCTTTCGTAGCCTCGTTCGGGACCAACACCGAAATTCTGTCGCCGTCAGCTTGTTGCAGTCTGGTATCTGCGAACCAGTTTTGGAATGCCTCGGTGCTGATCTTTTCTGCGAGGCTTAGTTTGATTTGGTCCCAGGCGTTCATCTTTATCCATAGGTGCCAGGAGCGCACACAATTTTCCACACCTTTTCCACAGTCTGTGGAAAACTAGACTGCTCCCGATTGTTGATCCGGGGCTATGTCTGGGGGAGTTGGGCCGGTTACTGAACCGGTAAAGCACGTTCAACTGACAGCGGACCCTTAGTCTAACACAGAATTTCCACTGCAATGTCTACATCTTTCTCAAAATATATTTCTCTTTTTTTCATATACTTACAGCCAAGTGACATCAACTTGAAACAGAAATACCTAGACTTGGTTTAGGCACGGCAATTGCCCTAATTGACATCCGTGTTTCAAGCGAGAGACAATACAGAAGTACCAACAAGCGGGAGTAGCTCAGCTGGTAGAGTGCAACCTTGCCAAGGTTGATGTCGCGAGTTCGAATCTCGTCTCCCGCTCCAAATTTACCGTTCTTTTGCGGCCCCGGTTTTGATTCGCTCCAACAACTGGACGCTTAACAGAAGAAATCGCGGAACGTGAAACGCTCCTTTGTAGTTATTTCCTTTCAAACTGTGTGTCAAGTTACCCTGCCGATCACTATAAGCAAACCATTCACCGTACTCTGGATCCGCGAAATGCTGGTAAGCGTAGCTATCCAGGCGTTCCAGCCAGGCCAGCCATTTTTCGCCGCCCGTAATGGAATGCGCCAGTAGCACCGCATAAAGCGCTTCTGTGTGCGGCCACCAGAGTTTCATTGACGATTCGAGTTGAAGTGTTGGCCGGCATTCCACATCCATGAAGTAGTACAGTCCGCCATAATCCCGGTCCCAACCGAATTCCAGCGAGCATTCGATAATTTCCAGAACCTGCCGCTGCCGTATCTCATCTGGAAACCGCTGCAACAGGTGCAGAAGGATCCAGGCTACTTCGAGTGAGCTGCCTGGGCAGAAAAGCCGTCCTTCCGGAGTAGCGGCGAGGCTCGATCCGTCAAGGGCAACAGTCTCCATGAGGATGCGCCGTTCCGAGTCGTAGTGCCGGAACGCCGCAGCCAGGCAGTCCTGCATGATTTCGCCGTAGCGGGGATCTGCCGAAACCGCCGCCAATTCCATCGCCATGGACGCGACCACCATTACGTCCGCCAAACTGCTGACCGCGGGGC
>JANYCV010000152.1 GCA_025360145.1 Acidobacteriaceae bacterium | reverse complement strand
ATTGGACTCGCGCCTCGTTCACTAATCTGGAATTGAACGTGTGGGTCCAGCCAAGCAAGGCGTTACTGTCGAATGCATCCTGCACATAACCGCGCGACACGCCTACCAACGCGCTTAGATTCTGGTTGGTATCGAACGATTTTGTCACGTTGTAGCGAAAGCTCACTTGGTTCGTGTCGTTCACCTGATGATCCAGGCGCAGGATGCCCTGATAGCTGTCCGTCCGGAACGGAAAGATTCCGCTATTTGCTTTGAACATGTCGATGGTGGACTGCCGGCTGGTGAGGGCGGCTCGCAAGGGCGCTGCGGCTGCGGCAGGCAGGCCCGACAGAATAGCTTCCTGCGCCGGTGTCGGCTGAAAGATGGAGAAATCTGTCAGGACCGGAACGGTACTCGATTCGCGCCGGCGTAGTTGCTCGTAGCCAATGAAGTAGAACGTCTTATCGGTCTTGATCGGACCACCGATCGTTGCGCCAAACTGCTGCCGGTTCGCATCCGGTTTTACCCGCTTCACCTGGTTCCCATCCAGCGCGAGTGCAAACGGATTCCCGGCATCCAAGCCCTGGTTGCGAAAAAACCCGAACGCCGATCCATGCGTCGCGTTCGAACCACTCTTGGTGATGATATTCACCACCCCGCCGCGGGATGCGCTTTGCTCGGCGGAATAATTCGACCGGTTCACTTGAAATTCCTGCACCGCTTCCTGGCTGATGGTTGGCCGGACGCCGCCGCCTGCGTCGTTGGATTCGCCACCGTCCACGTTAATGGAGTTCCCGCGTCCGTTGCTTCCATAAAACGAGAGTCCGCTATCCGGAGTCTGCTTCACGCGGAAGCTGGTGGAATCGGCCAGGGCCCCGGAATCGTTTACACCCGGAGCCAGCAGCGCAAAGCTCAGATAGTCGCGCCGGTTAATCGGCAAGTTACGGACATCCTGCTGGTTGATGGTATTGGATTGCTGCGTGCGCTCCACCTCAATGGCGGGCACCTCCGAATTCACTTCCACCAGTTGCGTGGCGGCGCCGACATCCAGCCGGAAATCGAGCACTGCATCCTGTCCAACTGTCACCGCAATCCTCCTGGTGGGCACCGCGAAGCCGGACTTCTCGATCCTGACTTCATAGGTACCAGGGGGAAGCAGGCGGAACCGGTATTCACCACGATCGCCAGTGGAAGATTCACGAGTGAAATTGGTCTCCGGATTCGTAGCGATCGCTTTCGCCCCCGGAACCACGGCTCCGGAGGCGTCCATAATTGTGCCGCTCAAGACAGCGGTGGTGGTGGATTGACCGGGTAAACTTCCAGGGAGGAGAACGAAGGCGGCCAGGAACAACGCGGTGTTAACCTTCACGATAAGCTCCTACGCTTCAGAAAGGATTACACTAAGTTGTTCTCAAACTACTCTTTGCCGGGGAGCGTGTCAAGGGTGCCTGCTAAATCTCGATGCCTCGTGTTTTTTTTCCTGACGCTTTGTGCATCCGCCGCCGACTATCGCGCTGGCGTAGCACGCGTGGACATTACGCCCAAGCAGCCGATCTGGATGTCCGGCTATGCCAGCCGCAACCATCCGTCCGATGGAGTGATTGCGCCGCTCTTCGCGAAGGCCCTGGCCATAGAAGACCGCAAGAAATCCCGTGTGGTGATTGTGACCACGGACCTTGTGGGCCTGCCCCGTGCCATCTCCGACGTGGTAGCGGCGCGCGTGCTGAAGCAATACGGATTGGAACGCGCGGATCTGGTGTTGAACTCGTCGCATACCCACACGGGCCCCATCGTCCGGCCGAATCTGATTTCGATGTTCAACCTCCAGGAAGAGGACGACCGCGTATTGCGCGAGTACGCGCAGCAATTGACGGACAACCTGGTGGCCGTAGTGGGCGCGGCGATTGGCGACCTTGCGCCTGCTCTGTTGCTTTACGGCGAAGGCGAAGCTGGATTCGCCATCAACCGGCGCGAGCCCACTGCGAACGGCATCAAGATAGGGATCAATCCCAAAGGGCCGGTGGATCACAAGGTGCCGGTGTTCAAAATAACTACGCCGGACGGCGTTCTGCGTGCCGTGCTGTTCGGGTATGCGTGCCACAACACAACACTCACGGGAGAGTTTTACAAGCTGAGTGCCGACTACGCGGGCTTTGCGCAATCGGAAGTGGAGAACGCGCATCCCGGCGTAACGGCGCTGTTCTTCATGCTGTGCGGCGGCGACCAAAACCCAAACCCGCGCAGTTCGCTGGAGATCGCCAAGAAGCACGGCAGGGAGTTAGGCAACTCTGTGAACCGCGTGATCGACCGTCATTTGATGTCCGTCGAAGGGCGCATCCGGACGGCTTTCGTCACCACCGAACTGGCGTTCGCCCCGCACACCCGCGAGACGTTCGAAAAGCTGAAGACCGATCCCGTTACCGCGAAGCGCAAGACTGCCGAAGCGATGTTGCGCGCCTATGACGACGGACGCCCGGTGCGCGGCATCGCGTATCCGGTGCAGGCGATTCGCTTCGGAAAAGACGTGGTGATTCTCGCGCTGGGCGGCGAAGTGGTGATCGATTACGACCTTCGCGCCCAACGGGAATACCCGAAACAGAAACTCGTGGTTGCCGGATATTCCAATGAAGTGATGTGCTACATCCCTTCGAAGCGCGTGCTGTCCGAAGGCGGATATGAGGCGGTGGAGAGCATGGTTTATTACGGCCAGCCAGGACCGTTCACGCCAGACGTGGAGGAGACAATCTTCGACGCAATTCATCGCGTAATGAAGAGGGTCGGGCTGTGAGACAGAACATCTCGCCGGGGACGCCCTGGGAACCGATTGTCGGCTACAGCCGCGCGGTGCGGGTTGGCAATTCCATTCACGTAGCGGGTACCACGGCTATAGATGAAGCAGGTAAAGTTGTCGGCGCCGGAGACGCTTATGCTCAGGCGAAGCAGGCGGGCGCGGAAGTGCGACACTTCGTGCGAACACGCATGTTCGTGACGGATATCAGCCGCTGGGAAGAGATAGGCCGCGCCCACGGCGAGTTCTTCCGCGACATCCGGCCCGCAGCGACGATGGTCAGGTAGTCGCGCTGATTGATCCGGAGATGCTGGTGGAAATTGAAGCAGAAGCGATCGTGGAGTGAGCGCGGTTCGGGCTTGACCGCGTGTTGTTGATGGTCGTGGATGGAAAAGTTGTTTCTTGACAGCGGTGCCGCCGGCGGCGCCGGATTGAACGGGTCTGTGACTCCGACCGCAGCCGAGCGTTGGACTGACGGCGCTCGGGTTTTTGGAGCAGCAGTCGATATTGAAGATAAACGACTTGACTCGAAGTCACAGATCAGCCGCTAAGCGGACGCCGCGGAGGAGCCGTCGTACGAACGTATGGTAGGGCGGCGAGGGTAGCCTATCGCGCCGGAGGAACGGAGCGGAGCGCGGCCAGGAACTCCTCGTTTCCATAGGTGGCCTTCTTTGTGACCAGACGCAAGCGCTGGACGGTTCGGGTGACTGGATCGTATTCAAGAAAACCCGTCAACACAGCGTCGACGAACGCATCCTCATTCCGCGCCAGACTGCCGTGCTTCATTCGGAGAGTGCCGTCGATGCGGGCGCGCACGATTCCGTCGCGGATGGAGGTTGCCGTCAGTGTTAACGATTGTTGATCGATGCGGCCGCGTTCCACACCGGCGGTGATCTCCACGGTCTGCGGATAAAATTTGATGAGCAGCTTGGCGGCGAGATCTTTCTCGATTGTCCAGGAGCCGTTAATTTTCGCTTCGCCGGGGGGCAGAAGACCCGCCCACTCCTGCTTGCCGAGTACAATCCAATTCTCGGCCGGGAACATGCGGTAATTTGTGCCGCGAGTGGCGCCGCGGGCGCTGAGATGCAGCACCAGTGAATTGGCGGGAGCATCGGGCGGAACGGACTGGGGCGCAGGTTTCACCACCGGTTCGCCTGGGGGGTTGCCCAGTTTCTTTACCATCCGGTTCAGCATGTCGAGCAGATTCGTGCCGTTAACAGTGGCCTCGGCTACGCCCATTCCGCCCAGCGGTTCGCCGCCGGGCGTCAGTATATAAATATGGACATCGCCCGCTCCCAGTTTTTGGTCGAGATAGGTTCGGTAGATCCGCTGGCGTTCGGCCTTTTCGCGCGGCGATGCAGATCCGCCCGCGGCAACGTCTTCGTTAGAGCTATAGACTGGAACGAAGTAGTGGTTGAGCAGAGCGATTACTTGATCGTTTGAGAGAGGACCCTCTCTCAGGCCAAAGGCCCCGCCTCAACAGCGGCCCCAATTGACGCGGCCATCGTGCGTGAATAGGAAGACAGGGCGATTATGGATTTTTGCGAGACGTTCGGCATCCAGGATGTCCTTTGCCCATCCCACCTGATCGAACTTGCGCTCGGTCCTGGTTGGTTGGGCTTCCTGCACCCGCTTCTGTACCCAGGCGATGAACTTTTCTTCGTCCGCTTCTGATTTGGCCGGAGCCGGTGTCAGAAATGCGGCAGAGAGGAGAAACACGGCAGAAACTTTCGCAAGGCTCATAAGTCCACCGGCGGCTGAAGTGCGCCTTTCTTTATCTTACCACGCGATCCGACGCCGGAAGTCTAAGGCCCATTTTTTACGGTCCCAAGTATTTTCAAAAATCGACATAATTAATCCAACAACTTACAGGCAATCGTCAATCCGCCCGTCAATCCCAGAGTCCAAACTCAAACCAGAAATGCAGTTTAGACCCTTCAACTTAGAGGTTATGATGCGACAGAAAAGTTTAGTTCTAATTTTCGCGGCGGTCTCGATCGCCGTGGCGCAGACGAAGATCGATCTGCGAACGCAAGGCAAAAGTGTTGACTTCAGTGCAGCCACCTCAACCAAACCGTCGAAGACCGGTACGGCGATTCCGGCGACTTGTTCGATTGGGGAAACCTTCTTCAAGACAGATGCAGCGGCAGGCGCAAACCTGTACGGATGCACGGCCACCAATATCTGGACTGTGCAAAGCTTATCCGCGCTGCCGTCAGTCGGCGGGAACACGAATAAGATTCTGTCAAACGGCGGCAGTGCGGCCGACTGGCGGGCACTGAGCGGAGATATTAGCGGCGCTCCCGATAGCGTCACCGTTAATGGAATCCGGGGGCGCACGGTTTCCGTCACGGCACCCGCGAATACTCAGGTGTTGACCTGGAATGCCACGAACAATCAGTGGGAGCCGCAGAATCAGTCTGGCGGCGTTGGTGTCAATGCGAACCAGTTGCAGGGCCGCAATCTCGCGGCGACCGCGCCGGCTGATACACAGGTAATCTGCTGGGACGCCAGCGGCGCTGCGTGGAAACCCTGCACCGCAGCGGGTGGCGGCAGTGGAGCGACTGCCGTGTCCCAGTTGACGGATCTGAAGACTACGCGAACTACCGGGGCCGCTCTATCGGTGGCCGCCGGAGTGGTTGTGGTGAGCGGCATCAGCTACCTGATTCCAACCGGTACTGTAGGCGTCTCAGCGGGAAGCGGCACCGTTCGCGTTGCCGTGGACACATCGGTAACTCCTCCCGTTGGCAAAGTGTACTTCAGCACGGGCCTGACGGTAACTTGCTCGGGAATGGGCGGCTGCACCACTCCGGTTTCCGGCGCGGCCTTCGGCACCGATGATTTGCAGATTGCCACCTGGACCATCAGCAGCGGCACTTTCGACTTGAACGGCGCCACCGAATTGCGCGGGATACTCAGCCGGAACCGCACGTTGACCGGGGCAGGAATGATGTCGGCAACCAGCGGACACACACAGACCATTTCGGTAAATACCGCAGTGATCCCGATCTTCACTCTGGCGCCGGGGACGGGTTCCGTGCTGGCATCGGCGCCGGTAATTATTCCAACCAGCGGCGTGCATCATGTTTCGGGAACTTCCACGGTTTCGACGATCACCGCGGCGGGCATGATTGACGGCGAGATTCTGACACTGATCCCCGACGCGGCCTTTGCTACCTCCACCGGCGGAAACATCGCACTTGGAACTACGGGCGTGGTGAATCGAGCCATTCGATTCGTCTGGGATGCTACCGCCGCGAAATGGTATCCGAGTTACTAAATTCAGGAGCCCCAAAAACCATGAAACGACTATTCCTACTTCCGCTTCTTACGTTGCCGTGTTTCGCGGCGATCACGAATATTCAAGTGAACGGTGCCACGCCGCGCGAGGTGATCTTACGATACGTGGCTCCCACTCCCGCCGCCTGTACGATTGAAGTCTCCGAGTCGGCTACGTTCACGCCGCTGGTGAATGATATCAACACCGCGCTGTTCACCGGGTCTAATTCCGATTTCCGCAACGGCGCACAAGGCCGGGACCGGACATTCATCATCGGATCAGCCGGAACTGGGATCAACTATGCGCCTATCGACCTTACCGGCAAGCGCAGTTCACGCGCCCTGCAAACCAATACGGATCACTTCTACAGGATCACTTGCGGTTCAGACGTAGTTACCGGCACTTTACGAACCTCAAACATCGCCCCTGGGGATACGTTTCCCATGGCAGCGGCCCCGATTGATCCAAGCACGCTCGGTGTGGCAGCATGGCCCCGCCTGAAGTCAGATGCCAGTGAGACCGTAATTGATCCTTTTACCGGCGTGCAGTTGCAGCAGTTTTACAAGTTTGAATCGAACATTAACGGGTACGACTATGGTGGTCCAAGTATCGCTGGGACCATTTACGACGATACGGGAACTTGGACCAGCTTTGCGAACCTGAAGGCTAAAACAGTCACGGATGAGCTGCATACCCCTGATGGAGCCTTGCACATCCATAGCACGCTAACTCCGTTTTACGCCAACATTGGCGTGAAAAATGCCAGCGGCGGCGGGTATTTGGAGATGGCCGCTCCGGTAGACACGGCGGGCAAATACTACAGTTATGGCAATGGCGACTACCTTGTTTTCGATTCGACCAACAAGTTAATTACTTACACGACCGCCCCGAATGACGGGGCATACGCTTCCTACACGGGTTCGGCAAACAACCCTATCAAAGTGATCGTGGACGGAACGGGAATCGGATTCACCGTGTATGTCAAGGGTTATGTAGACGCCAGTTCTACTACTCTCGAAGCCTGTCTCATGGCGGACGGCGAGAACTGTTATGGACCGTGGATTTCTTTTACCCTACCAGTTGGTTTAGGCGCGGCGGCTGAAGTCTCGTTTGGAGATCCGAATGTCTACCTTAGTCCGCAGCCATCGGCACCTCTAATGAAGGCGTGGTTGAACACGAACCAAGATCCACCAACAGCAGGGTTTAATCGTTCCGGGCTGGCGTCAAACACCGGCAATGTTCTCACACTTCAAAATCCAATTAACGGTTCTGGTTCATTCGATTGGCGCTGGACCACGAACACCCACATCGTTTACAACGGGGTCGTCTATAAAGTCCTCAGTGTCACGAACGGCATTTCAATGACAATCACTCCGACTCCTGTAGCGGACTACACGAACGTCGCCTGGGCATCGCATCAACTTGGTGTCAAGATCCGAAAGGCTTCCGTCGGAGGAACCATCAATCTCGATTACGTCGGTTCTGTCGCCATTCCATCACTCGGCCAAGTTAACGATCTCGGGTCTGGTGGATCAAAGCAATGTACCATCTCTCGGTATCACCAGGGGTGGAGAATTGGGCAGGACAGAGGATCGTCCGCAAGTGCGGCAACCAACGCGGCGCCAATCACCCTTACGACCACGCAACCGCACGATCTCCTTACTGGCGATAGCGTGAAAGTCAGAGATGTGCCGGGTAATATCGCCGCTAATGGTACATGGACGATCACCAAGACGGGTGCGCGAACGTTTACATTAAACAGTTCCGATGGAACGGCTTCCGGCGCTTTCCCTTCCGACGTGGCGGATGCCGTGTATAACAACGGTGGCGGGCTTGTATGGAAACTGACATCGCCCACCGGGCACTACTGCTGGACGACGAATGCAAGTGGCACGCACGAGGCGTATTGGATTAACCCGGATACGAACCCCAAAACGATCGTCTACCTTGGGCCTAAAGCAACACAGACGATCCCCTATGACGATAATAATATCGTTTCCGGGGATGCTGGAGCGATTGGCGAAGAAGATCCAGAAGTCCCGCACATGTACAATATCCTTACCAAACTGGGTATCCAGAACCTTTGGAAGAATACGTACGTCGGCAACCAATCGACAGGGATGTTCCAGCCGGGGACTGCCTACGTCAAGGGGTTGCAGCAGAGTCCGGCAATCGGCGTTTGGAAATCCGTAAATCTCACTTCATCGCAAAGCCTGTCTGCTAAGTTGACAGCCTTTGATGCAACGATCTCAGGTGTTAGCGTTGAATTAAATCGTGGGCCGAAGCCTGGATTATTGGCATTCAGCACACGGTATGGGATACAGAACTCCCTTGGCTGGTACGGTATTTATGACGTTGTGGCGAATCAAGTTACTGCCCTGATGAACTCCTGGAGCAATACCAATGGCCGATGGGGGGGGGTGCATACTGCGCTTGCTTGGGAAGGTGCGGATTTCTATTCATTCGCGCCGTACAACTTAGATGGCAAGGATGGGGAGAACGGGGCCACTCCATACAAAGGGCCGTACCGTATGGATCTAGTTTCCCCGGTACTAACGGCAACACCCAGCACCACGCCCTGCGAGACACAATTATCTGCATTGGGCCTGGCCAATCCATTAGCTGTCACCGGACAGAATTGCAATACCGTCACGGTCAATTCCGTCATTCCGACGACGCCAGCGACCGCAACACCGGCAAACGACACCAGGAGTAACCTCGGAATTGTGGTTGGCGATCTGATGAAGATGAACGATCAGGCGGCTGGCACTACCGCTCGGCCCTGGGGCAATATCGAAGAAGAGGTCTTTAGAATCCTCGGAATCAGCGGAACCACGCTGGTGGTGCAGCGTGCGTATGTCGGGACCAGTAACCCGGAAAACTTTCCGGCGCAATCTCACGCTATCGGGAACCATTTCTACATGTTTCTCAGCCCGTACCCGCGCTGGTGGGATTACACAACAGCGCCTCACGGAACCACGGGGTGCGATCCATACCAGGAGAACAAGCATTGCTCTGGCGTATTCGTTGATCCTGACTTCCTGCTTGAATCTCACTACTTCACTCGCAACAACTTCAGCGTCAGTGACGTTGACGGCCTGGGGGTAAAGGCCGGTACGGTCTGCCCCACGCAGGTTAGTCCGTATGGGGCAGTTTATGCGTATCGAAACTACCCCTGGCCGAATCATTTAGATGCACCGGCAAGCGCCTTTGGTTGCGTGCAAGGTAATCCGAGTTTCGATGGAATCTACGGCTACGGCTTCGGAAACCAACTCGAAAAACATCCATCCCCGGTGGATTTTTTTAATTTGAATCCATCGTGGTTTGATTTCAGGCCGTTTGCTACTCAACCAGACTCCGCTATTTGGGAAGATCCGGCAGGAGCCAATAACAATACGACAGTCGTGAAGGTTTCCAGCACTACCTATTTGTACAAGGCGACTAAATATGGCATGGATTACATTGCGTTCGACGCCAAACGGAATGTCGCGTATGTGATGATCGGCCGTCATACAGTCTACGATGTTAGTGCGCCTGGTTTCATACTCCCAGACACGCAAGCCTACAACTACACGAAATGTGAAGTGTACGTGGCTGGAGAGTGCCGCGCTGGATCGGTAGTAGGGGAAATGTACATCAATGCCCCATTCGTAACGCCAGTGGCGGCTGGACTTCAGTATGCAGGTCAGTACCGATGCCTGTCGAAGTACCAGGGTTGGACTTACGCGGATTATGAATTGCATGATATTTGCGTACTTCCACAACCCACATACGCAGATTGGGCGGTTCAATATTCAGGCATCCATGACCCCTACAACACAGGAGCCCGTAGAATCACCATGGCGCTACGTCTGCCTCGGACATCGGGGTTGACGGAGAACAATCCGTCGATGCCGGGTGGGGATGGGCTCTTCATGGGTAGCAACTACAATAATGGATCACTTGGCGGCATGATTATGCCAAAGGTTCCCCCGTACCCAGGACCGCAAAGAGGGATCAATAGAGGAAGCTGGATACCAATTCCGGTGAATATTGCCAGCGTTCCCGCGGGCACGAATAATGTCATCGTGGAGTTCGGCTACAATCCAAACTTCTGGTGTGCCACCAGGCAGGAAAGCTGCATCGCGAATGCCGCAACGATCACATCGACGGTCTACAACTACTCAACGTCGGATACGTATTCAGGACTGTCGTGTAGCTCCGGCTGCACGCCGGTGATCCCGGCGCTTTCGCAGCGAATCATGTGGTATCGGATCAAGTACCGCAATGCCGGAAACGGAGTGATCAAGACCGGGGAGGTTCAAACTATCGCGACACCGTGATGCCCTGGTCTGGTTACAGATGGCGGGGCGCTCTGCTTTGGATGGAGCGTCCCTTGCCGAAGTATATACTGTTGAGTAGTGCGCCTGACAATACCGGGGAGACCTCCATCTTCTGCTGCACCATTTCGCGTTACGCTCTATCGCAGCGGATTTGCACTCATCATTGTTCTTTATCTGGTGTTCGCTTCGGGCGGAGCCCTGACGCGCAAACCGTGGGGCGACGAGGTATTCACCGCAAATTCCGCGCTGGATCTTATCACACGAGGCAAGACTGGGATGACCGTTTTGGAACCGACTGGCCTTGGCAACAAACCAGGCACGGTGATGCTGGACATACACGAACGGAATTATCATGTGATGCCGCTGGGGTATGTGTTCCAAGCGGCATGGTTCAAATTGGCCGGATTCAGTCTGCCGTCGATGCGATTTTTCGCCGTCTTGTGGGGATTGGTGGCCCTACTCTGCTGGAAATATATAATCGAAAAGCTTACCGGGAGTGTGCTGGCCGCCTTGCTGGCAACTTTTCTCCTCGCTATCGACCGTGTGTTTCTTGAAAGCGCCACCGATGGGCGGCCTGACATAATCAGCGCGGCACTGGGGGCGCTTGCGATTGCGCTGTATTTTAGGCTTCGCGAGCGATCACTCCCGCGCGCTGTCTTCACCGGGATGGCGCTGCTCGCTCTAAGCATCTTCACGCACCCAATGGGCGCACTGGCGGCGATCCCGTTGGTGCTGGCATATGGACTATATGACCGCAGCCGATTCCACTGGACCCATCTTGCGCTGGCTGCGGCTCCTTTTTTGATTTGCGGCGCGGCGTATGGCGCTTTTATCCTGCAAGACCCAGTCGCATTCCGGGCGCAATTCGGAATTAATGCCGGCGGCAGGCTGAACGGATTGACGCACCCGTTGCAAGCGGTGATCGAAGAGATTGGAACCCGCTACTTAGAGAGGATGTATCTGCCGGGGTACGCAACCGGACTGGGGCGCCTTCGCGTCCTGATCATCTTCGCATACTGGTTCGCGGTGTTGTGGGCAATAGTGACACCCGGCCTGCGCAACGATCCAAAGTATCGCCTGATCCTGGTGGCCGCTGTTATCAACTTCACCGTGCTCACTCTGTTTGATGGAACGAAAAGCTACTTTTACATCATCCACATCCTGCCCTTCTATGCCGCGACGCTGGCGATTTGGTTGGTGGCTGCTTGGAACAACGGACGAATTGGAAAACTGGCGGCGGCCGCGGTACTCGGTCTGTTGGTATTTCTGCAGCTGGGTTGGAGCGCGTATTCCATCTACAACAACCCATACAAAAACAAGTACCTGCCGGCGGTTGCCTTTCTGCGGTCGCATGCGGGTCCGAACGCTACCATCACCGGCAGCGGCGAACTTGGATTCGAGCTTGGATTCGACGGCAATCTGAAGGACGATGCCTCATTGGGATATTTCACCGGGCGGAAGGCAGATTTTATTGTCGTGGATGAACGCGCGTATGAGCAAGCGCTTCGCTCCTATCAGGAGAAGTTACCGGATCTGGATGCGTACGTGAAGCGCATCCTCAAGGAAGAATACCGGCGCGTATACGACGGACCGTTCTACGGAATCTACCAACGGAATCGAGACCTTTAAAACGAATGGAATCGGCAAAGATACTCAAGGCTGATGTCGGACCAAACTACCGCACGGTATTCTTGCCCGGCGAGATCCTGGAGGGTAAATGGGGGCGTTGGGCTTTTTGGGGAGTCCTCGCCCTCCAGCTTCTCCCGGTTTGGCTGTTCCGGTATTTTCCCTCGCAGGACAGTCCCATGCATCTCTACAATTGCATGCTGCTGAAAGAGATGCTCTTGTCGCAACCCAGCTTGGCCCACTCCTATTTTGCACTGAATCCGGCTGTCTCTCCGAACGCTTTGGGCCACATCTTGCTTACCGGATTGCTGTTCGTGGCAAGCCCGCTGATTGCCGATAAGTTGTTTGTAACTTTCTACGCAATCACGCTTGGGCTATCTGTTAGATATGCGCTGCGGTCCATTCGTCCGGAATCGGTATTTCTGTCGTTCCTTTTTCTTCCCATCGTGTTCAATTTCACAGTACACATGGGTTTCTACAACTTCTGCAGCGCCTTTGCGCTTTTCTTCTGGACTCTAGGTTACTGGTGGAGGAATGCTTCGACGCTCAACTGGCATAAGACTGGCATTCTTGCGGCGGCCTTCCTGACGATGTACACCGCACATCTGATGGTCCTGGTGTTCACATTGATTGTTGTATGCATCCTGGCGCTGGAAGCCGTTTTCCGTTCGGGATCGGATAAATTTTGGCAAGTGCCGCAGTTTAAATCGTTTTATGCCTTCGTACCTGCGACCGCCCTGGCTGGGTTATACCTCTTGCGGCACCACTCCGATACTGCGCTTGAGCCGCCATTCCACAGCCTTCGCGAACTGCTTTGGGATAATTTCATCATTTCTTACGGAGTAAAGGAAGGCTTCATCGCCGGTCTGTTTTTTAGCTTCCTGGCAATTGTAACGGTCTGGCAAATCTGGCAATTGGTCAAAGAGAGGCCGCGTTGGTACACCGGCGGGTTGTTCCTTGTCCTGGTGCTATTCATAGCGATCTACTTCGTGATTCCTAATAATATGTTTGGCGGAGGCTTTGCACGTGTCAGAGTCTTGCTGTTCGTCGTGTTCGTGGATCTGTTTTGGCTGACTCAATTCTCTTATCCGCGGACTCTCGTTCGCCTGACACAATTCGCATCGATTTCGATGGCGCTCGGGCTTCTGGTTCTTGACGCAAGTGCGTATTCGCGGTTGAATCCGTATTTGGAAGAGTACGTTTCTGCCGGCAGCGTGATTGCTCGGGACACGTCTATGCTCGAGCTCAGCTATTCGGAGAGAGGCCGCACCCCGGACGGGCAGCGATTGTCGTGGCGAGTGAGTCCCTTTCGACATGCGGGGGCCTACATCGGAATAGATCGGCGCCTCGCGCTGGTGGACAATTACGAAGCAAAAACCGGCTATTTCCCGCTGGTGTATAAGCAGGGGCTGAATCCATATGATTGGACCGACGCCCTAGATGATGCCCCCTGCATCGACCTCGACGGATACGTGTCGGCGAGCCATCGGCCCATAAACTACATTGTCGTTTGGTTTCCGGATGCCCAGGATCCGGAAAATCCCTGTGTACTGCGGGTTCTCAAACACCTCCAGCTAAACTACCGGCTGATTTATAAGTCGCCGCGTAATCTGGTCCACGTTCACCAACTGCAAACCGATCCTGAAACCTATTTCCGTTCGAACAAGTAAACGGCGACTGTTCCGAAATTGCCAAGGTCGCGGTCCACGAAAGAAGTGGAATGAAGGCGGCCCTTCAGCCACATTCGATAGCGCCCTTCGTATATCTTGGTTATCAATATAAATCGATCGCCTCGTAGGATGATCTGCTCGACGATCGATTCCAGGCGGACCAGGGCTTTCTCGTCCGCATCCATTGGAAGCGGAATTGGAATTCCGCTGGTGGGATAAGCGATTAGCGGGGCGAGCAGAAACCCTGCTTGACCCGGATCCGTGAACATCGATGGATTGTTTGATTCGACGAAGTCGCTGTGGACCAGGATGGGCATCGCGTTGCCGTCGGTCAGCTTGTTCACTGTCGCCAGCGCATCCCGCCAATTCTCAGCGTGATGACCCAAAGTCCGCAGAGGTCCACCCCGGTCGAGAACGGCACCGGCGGCCAAAGTAAGCACAAGAATGGTGCGCGCCGCTGCGGGTTCGAACCCAGAGACTACATAAGCCAACGAGAGGGCCAAACCCGGTAGTGCGACCGCGAAGTAGCGCTCGACGAATACGCTGGTCGGAGTTAAGTAGGAAATCAAATAGAGAATTGAGGGAGGCACAAGGGCCCAGCCAATCAGGAGCCAGACCTCCGGGACACGGGACTTCGGCCGGGAGAATTTTACGCCCGAAAACAGCAAGATCACGGCGAGGAAACCGGCTACGAGGAAGGCATAGAAATACTCCGGAAACGAATCGAGAACTATGGATGCCAGCCGGGGTTTAGGGATGAAATTGAACGAACCACGGACCGACGTTACGCGAAAGAAGCTTGGCGCGAGAGGGATGAGCAATATCGGGATCAACGCCGCGGCAAGCATCAAATCACGGAGTCGGGGCCGGGTACCTTGAACATACCGCAATAAGATGTAGCCGCCGTGAACCAGGAACATCGCCCCGAACAAGAAATGAAAATACACGGTTAGGGCGGCAAAGAACGCATAGCAAATCGCATCAATGAGCGCACTGTCGTCCATCCAGCGGATCAGGAAAAGAACGGCGCCGCTGGCAGCCATCAACCCGAGCGCGTACGGCCTGGCATCGGACGCATAAAAGGCGCTGAGGGCTGCGAAAATGAGCACTGCGGCCCGAGCGGCTTCGATTCCGAGGAGACGCTTGCCTATCCGGTAAACGAATATGGTTGCCAGTGACAGTCCGATGAGCGAGGGTATGCGGAAAATGACTTCCCTGGGCCCTGGGAGTTGAGCGAACGGCCAAACTATGGCGGCGAAAAAGGTAGGTTGGCCTACCCAACGCGCACACTTTGCGAGCATTTGCGCGAAACTGCCTTGAACGATCAGGAAAGTACCCGTTTCATCCAGCCAGAAGCTGGAACTCATCGGCTGAATCCAAAGCCTGACGACGACAACCGCCAGCGCAGCCCAGACGTACCACTGGACGGCCGGATTCGATTTGGCGTTTGGCGTCGAATCGTTCATTGAGACAGTATAGTAGTAGATGGTAGGCTCGTTGGTGGATCTCCGATATTGATCGATTCTTTGTTGCATCATTGCTGTATATCTGGTGCTCGCCGTTGACGGAGACCGAACCGTATTGCGGTGGTGCGATGAGGCATGGTTTGCAAGCCCGGTGCTGAACCTTATTTCCGTAGCGCCGAACTCGCCTTTCAGCTTGGATTCCATGCCAACGTGGTGGACGATTACCGCCTTGGTTTTCGCAGCGGCAAGAAGCCGGATTTCATCGTGATCGACAAGAATCGCTACGACGAATGGATTCCGCTGCTGAAAGAGCAGGATCCGCCCGCCTACCGTTACGCCACCGGCATGATGGAGCGCGAGTTTCGTTTGCTGCTCGATATGGGAGCCTACAAGGTGTACGGCCGTCTATGAAGCTGGTTCTTCGTCTGGCCGCTGTAGTAGCAACGCTTTACGCACTCGCATTCGCGTATCGCTGCTATGACCGGCAACTCTATATCTGGCTGCCGGGGTACGTGGAGAACCGCATTCGACCGGCCGAAAACGGCACGAAGCCAATCCACCTGTTCCTGATGTTTGCCGACCATTTCGAGCCGGGCGAACGATTCGACCGGATGCAGCGTTGGGAGACCGAATATCCGAAGCTGGCGGCGAAGCACCGGGACAGCGCCGGGCGCAAACCGCAGCACACTTGGTTCTATCCAGGCGAGCAGCCGAATGACCGGAACATGGAGTCGCTGCAACGACTGGTGGCGGGTGGCAACGGGGAAGTGGAACTCCACTACCACCACGGCAACGATACGCAGGAATCCACGGCGAAGAAGTTTGTGGCGGCGGTAGAGTATTTCCAGAAGTACCATTTCCTGAAGACCGTGGATGGCAAGACGCACTTCGGGTTTATCCATGGTAACTGGAGCCTGGACAACAGCAACCAGCCGGATAGTTGCGGGGCAAATCGCGAGTTGAGCTTGCTGCGCGGGCTGGGGTGTTTTGCGGACTACACGTTTCCAAGCATCTTCCACGAATCGCAGCCTCGCATCGTGAACAGCATCTTTCAGGCGATGGACGACGACCGGCCGAAATCGTATGACGCGGGAACGCCGTTGCGGGTAGGGCAGCCGGTCAACGAGAATGGCCTGGTGCTGATTGAGGGGCCGCTGATGCTGTTTCCCACTCTAAGCCCGCGGAAGCTGTTCGTAGGAATTGAAGACGGCAACATCCACCTGGCCGATCCGATTGAGGAACGCCGCGTAGACCTTTGGGTAAGAGCGAATGTCCACGTCGAGGGGCGGCCGGACTGGGTATTTGTCAAGACTCACGGTCACGGCGCGAGTACCGATGAGGATATGGAGGAGTGGCTGGGCGGCCATCTGGATCGAGGGCTGACGTACCTCGAAAGACGTTACAATGATGGTTCCCACTATGTACTGCACTACGTGACGGCCAGGGAGATGTATAACCTGGTGCGAGCGGCTGCGGCGGGTAAAACGGGGGATCCGCGGCAATATATGGATTGGGTGATTCCGCCTTACGAATCGTCCCGTCTCCCTGTCAAACATCCATGAAACAAGTTATCCGAAAGGGTTTGAAACACATTATCGTGGAGGACGTTCCCGATCCGGTCGTGATCCCGCATCATGTGCTGGTGCGTCCATCTTATTCGCTAATCAGCAGCGGGACCGAGACCGCCAGCATCCATACCGACAGCCTCATGAAAGAGGTGGCGGATAATCCGTCGCATCTGAAGAAGGTGTGGGATGTGATGAAGGCGGCCGGACCGCTGAGCACGATTCGCGAGGTGCGGGCCAAGTTCAGCGAGTACGCGGTGCTGGGGTATTCGGGTGCGGGCGTGG
>JANYCV010000149.1 GCA_025360145.1 Acidobacteriaceae bacterium | reverse complement strand
CTCAGGCGGGTCGCATGGGTTCATCGTGGGTCATGTGACGCCGGAGGCTCAGGAGGGCGGACCGATTGCGCTGGTGCGGACGGGCGACCGGATTACGCTGGACGCGGGCGAGAATTTGCTGATGGTGGATTTGACGGATGCCGAGTTGGCGGAGCGGCGGGCGCGGTGGACGATGCCAGCTTATAAGTCGACCAGGGGGACGCTGGCGAAGTATATCCGGTTGGTGAAGAATGCCAGTTTGGGGTGCGTTACGGACGAGTAGTGGTATGGGCTGTGGGCTAGCAAATTAGATGAAACATCACTCATGAGCACATTACGATGAGACACTGGTAGCATGTCCGAGCGGTTCGCAATAGAGCGAGTAGCGATCAGAAACTTTCGGAGCATCCTCAATTCCGAGGTGAAGATTTCGGAGCCGCTCACGTATATCGTAGGTCCAAACGGATCAGGCAAGACGAACTTCACCGACGGATTGCTATTCATCCGCGATGGGTTGAAAATCTCGCTTGAAAATGCCGTGAACAATGCCGGTGGGGTATTAAGCATCATACCGGCACCTGCTCGGATGCCGTCGACGACCGAGTTGCGCATTGAGTGGACGACGTCGTGGCAATCTCGGGGTTTCTACACGATAGAGATACAGTTTGAATCCAATCGAACCTACTCGGTTGCGCGTGAGGAATGTGAAACCACCGGCGCTGATGGACGGACATCGAGATTCGAGGTTAAGTTCGGCGAAGCCTCTGGCACACCGGAAATATTGCCCGCTGGTGCATGCGATCGCTTGTACCTTGTCCAAGCTTCAGGTTTACTGGAGTTCAGGAGCATCTACGAGTGCCTAGCTGGCATGCAAGCTTCGGACCCTGTGCCAGTTCCGTGGCGAACGATTCCATTCAGAAACCGGACCGACTATGAAGGTTTTGCAAACCGAGTCATGCGGTTGAAAGAATCACACCCTGACCGGCTGCGGATCATCGAGGAATATATGCGGGCGGTCTTGCCGAGTTTCCGTGGTTTCGAGGTCGGTCTACTGGAAGGTGACCTTCCCTACTTGAAATTTATGGAGGCGACGCATCTGGAACACCCAATCGGATTTTCCGTCAATAACATGTCCAGCGGAAGTGTTTACCTAGCGGATCTACTCATAGATCTGTTTTCTCCGCCAGATCCTGGAAAGGCATACGCCCCATGGACTATTGAGGAGCCTGAAACAGGCTTGCATCCGGGCGCGATACGGGTCGTTAGAGACGCACTTTTTGAAGCGTCGCATTTCCGGCAGCTAATCGTAACCACGCACAGTCCGGAGTTCCTCGACGATGAGCGATTATCAGACCGAAATATTCTCGCGGCTTACCGCGATGCAACCGGATCGCACATTTCGAATCTTGATGCCGGCACTCGGCGCATCCTACGAGACAACCTGTATACTGCCGGCGAACTGCTGCGGCAAGGGCTCTTGGATCTAAGCGAAGTTCACTCGGCTACCGATCGTGACTGAGGCGTGCTCTCGCCATGGATCTCTGCTTCGGTTGCATTGTAGAAGGCCAAGGGGAATCGAGCGCACTTCCGATCTTGTTGCGCAGGATAGCAGCCGAGGTTGACGTATCTATACGCGTACAGACCGTCATCGCCCGCCATTCAAGGCATCTGCTCGTTCGTGATGGTGAACTCGAACGCGCAGTGCAAGCACTATCGTATCGGCTTCACAGCCGGAGCGGAATACTGGTTGTACTAGACTCGGATGACGATCCAGCATGCGCACTGGGTCCGGCACTGTTGCGCCGGGCCAAGGGCGTTCGTCCCGACGTTCGTACTCGAGTGGTGCTTGCAACGAGAGAGTACGAGACGTGGTTTCTTGCCGCTGCTGAATCTTTAGCAGGTAAATGCGGGTTACGGCCAGACCTCGTTTCCCCGCAGGAGCCCGAAGTAATTCGAGGTGCTAAACAGTGGCTAACACGAAATATGGAAGCGGGACAAATATACAGCCCGACGCGCCATCAGCCAGCGCTGACGGCGCAATTCGACTTGGCCGCTGCTCGAAGCGCGAAGAGCTTCGACAAGTTTTGCCGGGACGTGTGTAGTCTGATTTTGGATCTCAGGGATGCAGTTTGAGATGATTAGTTGCGGGCGCGTCTGCCCAATACGCAAACACCGCAAGCAACAGTTTGGCGCTAGAACCGCCCATACCAACTAAGCACCGAACTGCCATACAGCGCCACGCCCAGCGCCGCAATTCCCAGGAAGCTACCAAACGGCAACTCATACGTAGCCGCGTCTTCCCGCTTAACGAAAATATACGTCAGGCCGGCCACGCTGCCCAGCACCGACCCGATGATCAGCGTCAACAGCGTCCCCTGAATACCAAAGAACGCACCGATCATCATCACCATTTTGACGTCGCCGAGGCCCAACCCTTCGCGATGGCGGATCTTCTCATAGATTGCGCCGAATCCCCACAGGATGCCTGCGGTGAACAACGCCCCCACAGCAGCTTCAATCACCGAAATGACCACGCGATTCCACTCAATCGGCAGCAGCAATGCCATCAGCCCTGGACTCATCGGGATGAATGCCGCGAGCACCAGGCCGGCCACCGTTCCGCCCTTGGTGAATTCGTCGGGCAAAATGCGCTCTTCGAAATCCGTGAAAATCAGGTCGATTTGAATGGCCGCGAAGATGCAGAATTTTAACGCCAACAACGTTACGCCGAACTTCATCACGCCAACGAAAAAAAGCACACCGGTGAATAATTCAACCGCGGCATACCGCCAGGAGATGCGTTCTTTACAATGCCGGCACCGCCCCATCAGAACGAAGTACGAGACCACCGGGATATTGTCGTACCACGCAATCCACTTCTCGCAGTACGGGCATGCCGAACGCGGGCTCACCACCGACAGATCGCGCGGCATCCTATGGATGCACACGTTCAGGAAACTGCCGATGAGCAATCCAAACAGCCCGGCCAGAAGCGCTTCTAGCAACCGAGCACTCTCTCGTAAACGCGAATCGTATTGTTCAGCATCGCAGCGGTGGTGAATCCTTCTTCTATGCTCATGCGGGCATTCTTTGCCAGTATCTCGCGCATGGTAAGGGCGTGTCGAATTGCGGCGGCGATAGCCTGCGGATTGTTCTCTGTTAAGACGCCGGTCACTTCATTTTGGACGATCTCCGGCAACCCTCCCACATTGCTCGCGACTACTGGAACGCCGGCCGCCATGGCCAGCAATGCCGCTGAACCGAGTCCCTCGGAATGCGTGATGTAGACGAATAGAGCCGCGTTCAAAAGGTCCGCAAGCAGATCGGTGGAGTATCGAATGGAGATTCCCGCCAGTGCCGCCGCCTCATTGAGCAGTGCTGATCCCTTCATGGGATCGTCCGTGGCCACCGCCACAATGTCCGTTCCGTCCGCCACTGCCGGAGGCAAATCCACGCCATCGTAGACCACCGAAATCTTCGCTGCGGGAACACCGGCGCCGCACAGAATCGACCTCACATGTTGAGACACCGCGATGTAGTGATCCGCGCGGGCGTATTTCCATCTCGATAGCCAGGAACGGCCAATCGGA
>JANYCV010000120.1 GCA_025360145.1 Acidobacteriaceae bacterium | reverse complement strand
CTCGATCTGGTGAAGGCAAGACGATGAGACAGACAGGAGGTGGCACACCCATGTTCGAACTTCGTCCCTACCTCGAAATGCTAGCCTCGGCAAACTCCTTCGTCTGGTCCGGCACCGTGACGCAACTCGTTGGACTGCTGGTGGAATCGCAGGGCCCCGCCGCCGCAATCGGTGACTTTTGCGAGATCCGCACAGCAAGCGGCCGGCTGATCCGTACACAAGTAATCGGATTCCGGAATGGCCGCGTCTTGTCCATGCCCCTCGAAGAGACGGATGGGCTCCAGCTTGGCGATTCTATCGTCGCCCGCAGCGAGGCGGCCCGCGTCGGCGTTGGTCCGGCGCTTCTCGGGCGCGTCATTGACGGTTTCGGAATGCCGCTTGACGGCAAAGGTCCCATTCAGACGGAGGAGAACTACGATCTTTTCAAGGCTCCGCCGGGCCCCATGGAGCGGGAGCATATCACCGAGCCTCTTGTTACCGGAATCCGAGCCATCGATGGTCTGCTCACATGCGGAAAAGGGCAGCGCATCGGCGTCTTTGGCGGCAGCGGTGTGGGCAAAAGCACCTTGCTTGGCGCCATGTCCCGCCACAACTCAGCCGACGTCAGCGTGATCGCTCTCATTGGCGAGCGCAATCGCGAGGTCCGGGCGTTCATCGAACACGAGCTCGGCCCGGAAGGTCTGGCGCGCTCGGTGGTCGTAGTCGCTACCTCGGACCGCCCGGCGCCGTTGCGCATCCGCGCCTGCTTCCTCGCGATGGCCATCGCGGAGTACTTCCGCGACCAGCGCAAGAGTGTCCTGGTGGTCATGGATTCGGTAACGCGGCTGGCAATGGCGCAGCGCGAGATCGGTCTCGCGGCCGGCGAACCGCCCAGCCAGAAGGGTTATACGCCTTCGGTGTTTAACCTCTTGCCGAAAGTCTTCGAGAGGGCAGGGAATTTCGCCCAAGGCTCCATCACCGGGTTTTTCACCGTTCTCGTCGAAGGGGACGATTTTAACGAACCCATCTGCGATGCTGCCCGGGGCATCCTCGATGGCCACATCATTCTCTCTCGCGAGCTTGGTGCGGCCGGCCACTATCCGGCGATCGATATTCTTCACTCGGTCAGCCGGCTCGCCAGTCAGATCTCGCCGCCCGACCAAACCAAAGCGGCCCAAAAGATCCGCGAGGCTCTTGCCGCCTACCACCGCGCCGAAGATCTTATCAATCTCGGAGCATATGCCGCAGGCTCGAACCCTATTCTTGACTCCGCCATTCAAGCCAGGCAGAGCTTGATGAACTTTCTTCGCCAGGACTCAAACGTTAAATCCAGTAGTGCCGAAACTATCGAATTAATGAAGGCCGTGTCGGGAGCAATCCTATGAAGCAATTCCAGTTCTCACTTGAACATGCGATGCATTGGCGCCGTTTGCGCGCCGATATGGAAAGGGCGAAGCTCGAATCGCTCTATACCGAACTTCGCAATCTCGATGGACAGAAATCGTTGATGGAGGAAGAGGAAACCACCGCCCACCATCTCGTCAAGAATCAGGACAGCGTCCGCGCCCAGCAACTGTTCGCCCTCGACCGGTTCAGCCGCTATATGTCTACCAGAAAGGAACAACTGGAAGGCCGCCGTGTCGAACTGTTCGGACAGATCGCCCAGCAGCAGCTACGGCTGATCAGCGCGCAACGCGACTTCGAGTTGCTTGAAAAACTCAAGGTACACAAGAAAGAAGACTGGCAGACTGCTTTTAATAAAGAGCAGGAAGACCTGGCCAGCGAAGTATTCCTTGCCAAGTGGGAGCGCCAGTGCTCCTAAAGTTCTTTGAGCAGGCGCGCCGCGTCTTCCACACGCCTTCGCAGGCTATGCAGAGCGTCGGCAACGGAAGCGGTTTCGCGCCGAGCCTCGTCCCAACGGGCGAGCTCGACTGCCTCACGAATTCCTGGCAGCGTCTTTGCGCCGTAGCCGGTGTACATCCCCGGCGCGGAGATTTGGTAGCGGTACCACTCTCGCCCCGGCAGGCCCTTCTCTTGCGTCAGCGAGCGCTCGGACTGGTAAAGGAGGGCGTTCACTTTAGCCAACTGCGTCGCTGGCGCCGAAGCCCACTTACCAGCCTTCACCTCCTGCTCAAAATCTTCCGCTGCCGTCTGCAACTTATCCAACTCGGCGTTGACCTCGCTCAGATCGACTTTGCTTGCGTCCTTCTCGCCCTTGATCTCGTCGACGTAGCCGCGGACCGTCTTCACCAGCGTGCCGAATTCGAACGGCAGCAGCGACGCGTCCGCCATCCGCATGATCGACGTCGCCATCACCTGCGCAAGAGCCTTCCCGTAAATAAACTCACCATCGGAAAATTTTGTGAACCAATGGAACGAGTCGTAAATCGAATGGTAAACCCCGCCCGGATCGGCCCCGGAAAAGCCCAGGTTCATGCTCGCGACCCCGGAGTGATGGACAAACGCGACGTAGTCCGACCCGGCGCCCAGCGGCCCCAGCGCGAACTCTCCAGCGGCATTGCCCCCCCGCTTGGCACTCGCGCTCTGCCTCGCGCTCTGCAGGAGGCTCTCCCCCGTCACGGGATCGTTTACATCGCGAACCACCTCGGTCATAAACGTCTGCAATGACGGTGAACCGCCCACGCCGAGCGTGCCCTTTCCGTTCGAATCGGAGTTGAAATACACCACCGTCTTGGCCTTAATCTCATCCTGATGCTTCTCCACCCATTCGGTGGAGCCGATGAGACCAAACTCCTCGCCATCCCAGAGTGCGAACCGGATGCTGCGCTTCGGCATCCAGCCTTTCTTCCGCATCTCGCCCAGCGCTCTGGCCGTCTCCAGCAGCGCCGCGGCGCCACTTAACGGATCCTGCGCACCACGCACCCACGCATCGTGATGATTGCCGTAGATTACCCATTCGTCCGGATACACGCTGCCGGGAATCGTCGCGATCACATCAAAAAGCGGTTTTGTCGTCCAGTCGAAATCCAGCTTCAGGTGGACGCTCGCCGGCCCACTGCCAACGTGGTAGGTGAACGGCAGGGCGCCGCGCCAGCTCTCTGGTGCAACCGGACCACCCAGGTTGGCGAGCAACGGCTCGGCGTCCTGGTAGGAGATGGGCAGGACCGGTATCTTCATGATGCTGGTAGCTTCTGAGATCGCCAGCTTCTTCGCTCCTTTCTCCGACGCCCAGCCGGGAGACAAAGGATCGCCGACATAGACCGGCATATCCATCACGCTACCCCGCTGTGCGCCGGCCGGCGGCCGGAACGGGCCCTTCGGATAGACATCGCCCTGGAAATACCCGTCATCGCGAGGGTCGGAATAGATCAAGCATCCCACCGCCCCATGCTCATAGGCGACCTTCGGCTTGGTGCCGCGCCAGCTCTTGCCATAGCGCGCGATCACGATCTTGCCCTTGACGTCGATTCCCAGCTTCTTCAGCTCCTCGTAATCTTCCGGAACTCCGTAGTTCACATAGACCAGCGGAGCTGTTACATCGCCAGTCGCCGAGTAGGCGTTATAGGTAGGAAGCTGGTTCTTGCCGGACGAGTCTTTGTCCTCGCCAACAGCCGCTTCCCGAAGCTTCGCCCGGTACTTCACCGGGCCAACCATCTCCAGCACGCGAACCGTGGGGTAGGGAAGCAACGCCTCAAACTCTTCTACCTGGACGTCAAGCCCCCACTCGCGCAGCAGGCCCGCAGCGTATTCAGCCACCGTCTTCGATCCCTGTGACCCGGCATGGTGAGGCTCCTGTGCCATTCGCTCCATGTAAGAACGAATGCGCTTCGGCTCGGGTAATCGACGCGCCTGATCCTCGCGGCCGCGTTCGGCCTTAGCCTGCTCCGCCGAAAAGCCCCGGATATCTGTCTGCGCCGAAGCGGCCGCCAGAGAAACGAGGAACAGCGATACGAGTTTCATTATCTGGTTTTAAGGAATGCGAGGTACTTCGCAGCATCACGCTGGATACCGCCCCAGGTCGCGATCACTTTCTCATCCGGATCGACAATCGCGTAAAACGGAATGGCAATAGTGGCGAACTTCGATTCCTGCAGCTTCTGGTTCTTTTCGGACTCCGCATCGGTGCCGTCCGTATAGAGTTCCAGCAGAACAAAGTCCTTGAACGCTCCGGCAATCTCAGGCCGCGTAAACATGTTCGCCTTCATCCAGTGACAGTTCGTGCAGGCATAGCCGGTGAAGTTGATAAACACCAGCTTGTTCTCGGCCTTCGCTTTGGCCAGCGCCTCGGTGTACTGATTCTTCATCCAAACCACACCGGCTTCACTCGACGAGCCGCCACCGGCCGGTCCGGTGATCAATGGAATGTAGGAGTCCAGCTCCCCAAGCGGCCGGCTGAACATTCCCGGAAGCAGGCTGACGGCGAAGATGACGAAGAACGCGCCAATCAGCATCCGCTTTACGCCAAGGTCTTCTTTCTGATCGATCCCTTCCATCCGGAGGAATCCCAGTAGATAAAGTCCCGGAAGCAGGAAGAGAACGAACCACGCGGCCAGGAATCGTTCCCGCGTCAGCACGTTCCATTGCAGCACCTGATCGATACTGCTGAGATACTTAAGCATCAGTGCCAACACGATGAATCCGGCGACAATCTTCACCCGCACCAGCCATCCACCGCTGCGCGGCATTCTCTGGAGATAAGACGGAAACATCGCCAGAAAGAAGAACGGCGACGACAGCCCTGCCGCGAACGTCATCATTCCCAACGCCGGTTGAGCGCCGCCGTGTTGGACCGACGCGGCTAGCAGCGACCCGACAAACGGGCCCACGCAGGCAAACGAAGTGAGGGAAAACGTCAAGCCCATTAGCAGCGTTCCGAAGATGCCGCCGGACTGGGAAGCCCGATCCATCCTGTTGACCAGCGCGGAAGGAAGCGTAATTTCAAAGGCGCCCAGCAGGCTGAGCCCAAATGCCAGAAACACCAGGCAAATGAACCCGTTCACCCACGGATTCGCCGCCATCTGCACTACGCCGAATGGTCCAATCGCCGCCGCGATCCCCAGGCCCATCACCGTAAACATCAGGATGATGCCCATACAAAACACGCCGGCCTGACGAATACTCGCGCCACGCGTCACTCCCGGACGGTTCAAGAAGAATGACAGCGTAATTGGGATCATCGGAAACACGCAAGGCGTGAAAATGGCGGCGAGTCCGGCGCCGAATGCGACCAATAGAAACGCGCCCAATTCCTGGGTCGCCGGCGCCGGAACAGCCGCTGCGGAAACAACTCCGGGCTTCGCTTCAAAATATCCGGCAGGCGGGATGAGAGCCGCCGCTTCCACAGCCTTCGGATCCACAGTAATCGCCGCCGCAGCCGTCACTTTGCGTGGCGGTAGACATTCCTTGTCGGTACAGGCTGAATATCGAATCAGCAGGGGCACGGAAAGCGATCCCGCAGCCGCCTTCTTTGCCAGTTCCACTTCAACTAGAAAGACTACTTCCCCTTCATACCGTTCGGTGTCCACATTGAAGTTGGGGTCGAACTTCTTGTCGGGTTTCGGCTGATAGACCTTCACACCCGCCAGTGCCGGATCGTCCACCTTAATAACCGTCGGCAGCCCGCCACCTTTCGGCGTGGTCATGGAATACATGTGCCAGGTAGGATCGATTTTCGCCGTCAGCTTCCCGCTGAACTTCCCTCCGGGCGCCACCGAAGCAGTTTGCGGCTCAAAAGTCCACTGAACCGGAAGTTTCTTCTGCGCTTGCGCCGTCCACAACGATCCCAGCGCCAGCATCGCCGCGAAGATCGTTGTCAGGAGTTTCACGTTAGTCCGCCGCCAACCCAGGTTTAGACGACCAGTGTCTTAATCCGTCTTCAATTTGCCGATTCACATCGTTGCTCGCGAACTCCGTGGCAACACGGATCGCATTCTTAATCGCATTCGCGTTGGACCGTCCATGGCAGATGATGCAGACGCCTTTCACGCCCAACAAAGGCGCGCCGCCAAACTCGGAATAGTCAACGCGCTTTTTGAAATCACTATACGCCGCCTTGGACAGCACATACCCAATCTTACGCGTAATCGTGGCTTCGAGCGACTCATGCAGCATGTGTTTGATCACATCCACCAAGCCTTCGCTCACCTTCAGCGCTACGTTGCCTATGAACCCATCGCACACAATGACATCCGCGGCTCCGGTAAACAGATCCCGGCCCTCCACGTTACCTATGAAATTGAGCGGGAGTGTTTTGAGCAGCGGAGTAGCCGCGCGCGTAAGTTCGTTGCCCTTCTGTTCCTCTTCGCCAATGGACAGCAGACCGACTTTGGGTTTGATGGTGCGAAAAATAGTCTTCGAGTAGATGTCGCCCATCACCGCGAATTGCGCCAGCATCTTGGCGTCGCAGTCCACGTTGGCGCCCACATCCATTAACACGGTGGGATTACCGGAAAGGGTAGGGAAGACTGAGGCAAGCGCCGGACGGTCAACGCCCTTCACCATGCCGTGCATCAACTTAGCGGTCGCCATCACAGCGCCGGTGTTACCAGCCGAAACCATGCCGTGGGCGACGCCTTCGCGTACCAGCCGCGCCGCTACGCGCATGGAACTGTCGCGCTTGTTGCGGACAGCCTTGGCGGCGCTCTCTTCCATGGTGACCTGCTCGGTGGCGTGGTGAATCTCGAGAAGCGAGTTATCCCATCCCGAAGGATGGCTCTGCAGCTCGGCCTCCACCACTTCGCGGCGGCCGACAAGAATCACCTTGCAGCCCAACAGTTTGATTGCCTGAATTGCGCCGCTTACCTCCGATTTAGGGGCGTGGTCACTGCCCATGGCATCGACGGCGATCGTCAGCATGGATAGGGATCTATCACAAACAGGCGGGAACTATTCCGCAGCGACTTCGATGACTTCACGGCCCTTGTAATGTCCGCACTTCGCGCAGGCGCGATGAGGAATCTTAGGTTCGTGGCAGTTCGGACAGTCTCCAAGGCCCGGCAGTTTAAGATGGTCGTGCGCCCGGCGCGTCGATGTGCGTCTCTGGGAGTGTCGTCGTTTGGGATTAGGCATTTACTTTTCCTTTACTAGTTCTCTAAATTCAATTTCACTTCGCGCAAGGCACGCCAGCGGTCGTCGCCCGGCCTTGCATCACAACTACACAAGGCGATATTTTGATTCTGCCCGCATTGCGGACAGATCCCCTTGCAATCTTCCCGGCAGAGCTTTTGCATCGGAAGCGATAGCAGGATATGTTCCCGCAGCACCTCTTCCAGCTCAATCCCGCCGCCATCATAAAAACTCGTTTCGGTGTCGCCTGC
>JANYCV010000119.1 GCA_025360145.1 Acidobacteriaceae bacterium | reverse complement strand
AATTGCCGCCGACAAAACGAATACTACCAAGGACCGCACGAGTCCAGTTTAGAGCAAATCTAGAACAGCAGCTTCAATCCGAACTGGATATTGCGCGGGTCACGAGTGTTGCTGACCTGCCCCGTGCTGCCGCGTGTTGCCTCTGTGACGGCCTGTCCGGGGTTGGGAACATTGACTCCAGTGCTGACGGTTGCCCACTGGGTGTGATTGAGCGTGTTGAACGTCTCGGCACGGAACTGTACGGTGAGCCTCTCGCTGATCTTGGTGTTCTTGAAGACCGAGATGTCCCACTGATTGATGCCGGGGCCGCGCAGGGCATTCCGGCCCATGTTGCCAAGGTTGCCATCCGCCGGCCGGCCGAACGCAAGCGGGTTGAAGAAATTGAAGCGGTCCTGCGTATCGGGATATATCTGGCCGCCCAGGTAGTTGGCGCGCACGCCGCCCCCCAGCGTACCGGGGTTGCCGTTGGAGGTGATGTTCAACGGCGAGCCGGTCCAGAAGCGGGTGATTCCGGAGAGCTGCCAGCCGTTGACCGCGCCCTTCACGAATCCATTGCCGGACTTCAGCTTGGGAAATTCGTATACATAATCGAGCGTAAAGATATGGGTGCGATCAAAGCCCGCCGGGCCATTCTCGCGATGACGGTCCAGGTAGTACCCGATGGTATCGGTATCGTTGTCCGCGTTGTCCATGGCCTTCGACCAGGTATAACTTACGTTGCCGGTGAAGTTTGAAGCAAAGCGGCGGCTGAGGCGGGTTTGCAGCGCGTGATAGTTGCTGGTGGCGCTGAACTCGGTGTAGGTAACATTGGTGAAGCCGGGGAATGGCCGGATGGCATTGTTGGTGAAGTTCACGCTGCTGAGGAGCGTGCTTCCCACGGCAGTGGTGGTATTCAACGGCAACTGGCCAAGATCGCGGCGGTTCAGCAAGTGGCGCGAAGTATTGCCCACGTAGCCGACGTCAATGGAAGTCTTGCTGCCAAGTTCGCGCTGAACATCGAACGACCAGGAATAGATGGTCGGATTCTGACCGAGCTGACTTACCGCGGTTACGCCAACCGGTGCGCGCGTTCCGCTGGAAGCCTGGGACGGGTCCACCTTATCCAGGTTGCCGCCATACAACGTTGGAGTGAACACGAGCGGTGGATTTCCCAGACCGCCGAAGTTGTAGACGTTCTGTTGAATTCGCTCGAAGAACACACCGCCGCCGGCGCGGATGGAAGTCTTGCCATCGCCGAACGGATCATAAGCGACACCGAAGCGCGGCGCCACCTGGTTCATCCGGTGATTCACGCCGCCGAGCGGCAGACCGGCGGTGCCTTCCTGCACCAATCCGTTGAAGGGGTCGCCGGAGTTGGGAAGGATGGTCCCGTTCAGAACCGTTCCGGGGGTGGTATTGATCCTGACGGCTTTCGCGCGGTCGTAGCGGTCCGGCTGGAAGTAGCTTTGCAGATACTTGCCACGGGTGTAGGTGGGCCCTTGATAAACGTAACGCGCGCCGAACTCCAGGGTGAGTCGCTTATTTACTTTCCAGCTATCCTGGCCGTAGAATTCGGTGGCGAAGAAGCGGAATGAACCGTAATAAATACCGCTGGTTTGCGCAACACTGGTGTAATTGCCGAGCAGCATATTGGCGAATTGATTGTTGGTGTCGCCGGGATTATCGGCGCTTGGGCCAAAGTTAATATTGAGCGCATCGTTCCAGCCCGGCTGCTGCTTGTTGTCGTTCATGTTGAAGAAGATGCCTGTCTTGAACGTATGGGCGCCTCGATTAATGGTGAGGTTGTCGGTCCAGGCGTAAGTTTTTCCTTCGCTTCTCCAGTTTGGTTGGAACGGCGCAAAGTTGCACGATCCGATACCGCAGTTGAAGTTGGGGAAACGGTTGCGGACGTTTTGATCAGGATAGAGATCCTTGAACTTGAAACCCAGAGCGTCGCGGTCGTAGCTTGATTTATCCGTTCCCGGGGCTACATCCACCAACTGAGTGAGGTGGTTATAGGCGAAGATGAACTCGTTGGTGATGGTGGGCGAAATCACATTGACCAGGTTCCAAGACCAGCTTGCACCGGGCTTTTGGCGGAACTGGGGGAACACCGGATACGGCGTGCTTCCGAAGATGCCAACCCCTTGCTGTTCCTGCTGCGCATCGTCGGCCCAGCGGAAGAAAAAGTTCATATTTGGGCTGATGTTGTAATCGATGCGCAGAACTTTCGCGTTCTTGTTGAACTTGTAAGTATCCTGAAAAGGAAGGCGGACCAATTCCGGGCTGTTCGGGGTTGGCGAAGCGCTGGCTCGATTCGCGAAACTCAGAATCTTAACGAACGCCGGCGCGTTCTGATTCCACTGCGATCTGGGAACCATGTTGTTCTGGTATGGCGTGCCGCCGATGGCGCGTCCACTGGAATCGCGAACGATGGTGCCGGGCTGGAAAACGGTGCCGACCGGGAACGTGCTGCCACTGATTAACTGCGGCGATCCGTTGGCATTGGAGCGGTACAGGCTGCGGAAGTCGCCGTCGAGAATGGCTTGGTTCGGGATGTCGATAAAAGTGCCGCCATTCGGACGTGTGGCGCGGGTGCCTTCGTAGTTGAAGAAGAAGAACAGCTTCTTGTGATCGCCGATGGAGAACTTCGGGATCAGGATCGGGCCGCCGAGGTTGGCGCCGAACTGGTTGAAGCGTAGCTTGGCAGTGGTTCCGGTGGTATCGAACGGGCGTCGGGCGTCGAAGGCGTTATTCCGGAGAAACTCGTAAGCAGTGCCGTGAAACTGGCTGCCGCCGCTCTTCGTATTGATGCTGATCATGATGCCGGGGCTGCGTCCGTACTCCGCGTTAAAGGCGCTGGTTTGCACCTTGAATTCACCCACCGCATCGAGGCTGATTTGCGTGTATTGCCCGTCGTTGGCGCCTACGTCGGTGTTGATGGAGCCGTCGAGGAAGACGTTGTTCGCGCTTCCGCGGGCGCCATTGACGTTAAATGAATTCGTGTTGTTGAAGGCCAGACGGAAATCGCTGGCATCGTTCGAAACAACGCCGGGCAGAGTACGCATTAGCGATTGGAAGTCGCGGCCGTTCAGGGCAAGCTCGGTTACCTGGCGCGAGCTGATGACGAATGACTTCTGCGCGGTGGAGGTTTCAACCAATGGCACCTGCGCTTCGACGGTGACCGATTCCGATGTCTGCCCCACTTCCGCGGTGAGCGACCCGAGGTTCATGATCTGGTTCTGATCGAGCGTGAGGTCTGTTCTCTCCACGGCTTTGAACCCGGTGGCTTCCACTTTAATGGTGTAGCGGCCGGGCAAAAGCGGGCTGAGGAAGAACCCTCCGTTCTGTCCGCTGATGGTTTCGCGAGCGACGATTTGCTTTGCCTGGTCGTAGGCGGCGATCTTGGCATTCGGAATGGAAGCGCCGGCGGAATCGACGATGACTCCTTGAATACTTCCGGTTTGGGCGAAGGCTGGAATCGCCAGCGCTAAGACAAAGATAAAACTTACAGTGGAACGTAGACGCAACATGGTATCTCCCCTGAACGTGGTACTACTGTCTTTCCAGTATAGGAATGGCTACCCACGGGAGTCAACGCGTTTCAGGGGAGCGGGTGGGGCGTCCTACGTTGTTTTGTTCCGCAGAACAATTATGCGTGCGTGAACGCGATTGAAGTCTTCGACGAGGGGATTAATCCCCGGCCAAATTCACCAACTGCCGGCCTGGAGCCTCGGAGGCAGCTAACACAGCCTCAGCTTGCTCCGCGGTGAACTCCGCCGTCTTCGAGTGGATGTTCATGGAGCAGAACTTCGGACCGCACATCGAACAGAAGTGCGCATCCTTGAAGCCTTCTTCGGGTAGCGTTTCATCGTGCATGGAGCGTGCCGTTTCCGGATCGAGCGACAACTCGAATTGCCGGTTCCAATCGAAGCTGTAGCGGGCGCGTGAAAGTTCGTCGTCGCGGTCGCGTGCGCCGGGGCGGTGGCGCGCGATGTCCGCAGCGTGGGCCGCAATTTTGTAGGCAATGATTCCGGCCTTCACGTCGTCTTTATTCGGCAGGCCGAGGTGTTCTTTGGGCGTCACGTAGCAAAGCATGGAAGCTCCGTGCCAGCCGATCAGCGCCGCGCCGATCGCTGAGGTGATGTGATCGTAGCCGGGCGCGATGTCGGTCACCAGCGGGCCAAGAGTGTAGAACGGAGCCTCATGGCACAGCTCCATTTCCATGTCCACTTGCAGCTTGATCTGATCGAGCGGGACATGGCCGGGGCCTTCGATCATGGTCTGCACATCGTAGTTCCAGGCAACTTTGGTGAGCTCGCCCAGGGTCTTGAGTTCGGCGAACTGCGCCGCATCGCTCGCGTCGGCCAGTGAGCCGGGCCGCAGTCCGTCGCCGAGTGAAAAGCTGACGTCGTGCTTCTGCAAGATTTTGCAGATGTCTTCGAAGCGTTCGTATAAGAAGTTCTGCTTGTGGTTCTTCACCATCCACTCGGCTAGAATCGACCCGCCGCGACTGACGATGCCGGTAATGCGATTGCGGGCGAGCGGGACGTATTGAACGAGGACACCGGCATGGATGGTCATGTAGTCCACGCCCTGCTCGGCCTGCTCCTCGATTACTTCGAGCATAATTCCGATGGTTAAATCTTCCACACGGCGCACGCGGGTGAGCGCTTCATAAATGGGCACGGTGCCGATGGGAATGGGCGATGCGCCGATGATGGCCTTGCGGATGCGCGGGATGTCGCCGCCGGTGGAGAGATCCATTACCGTATCGGCGCCGTACTTCACCGAGTATTGGAGCTTCTCCAATTCCTCGTCGATATTCGAGGTGACGGCGGAGTTCCCGATGTTCGAATTGATCTTGCACTTCGACGCGATGCCGATGCACATTGGCTCCAGCGAGGCGTGGTTGATGTTTGCGGGGATGATCATCCGGCCGCGCGCGATTTCGGTGCGGATCAGTTCCGGGGAGAGATTTTCCTTGCGGGCGACGTATTCCATCTCGCCGGTGACAATGCCTTTGCGGGCATAGTGCATCTGTGTGCGGATCTTATCGTTCTCGCGCTGCTTGACCCATTCGGTTCGCATGTGTCGATTATCCCACAAGAGGAGGCGTGTGCGGCCCTGTTCCGGAGGGGGATTGGGTGAAGCGAACTCACAGTTTGATGGCTGTTGGTGCTGGTGGTCCCATTACATGATGAGAAAGGCGCTATAACCGGTTTTCTGCACCAGGTCCGAGCGCGAGATCGTGTTGTTTTCGTAAATCAACCTCAGATTCGTAACGCATGTGCGTGAGGCAAGCGGATCTTCGGCATTCTCCGAATGATACAACGATGATGTGTGTAGCAAAAAGCCTCAGGCTCATCTCATGCAAGATGAGCCTGAAGCCGGACCTTGCTTCTCATAATAGAACGGTGAACAATGCGATTGGGTCATGCGGAGTCTCGGGCGACTCGGATTCCATGGATAACATCAGGTCATTTCATTAGAACGGCGATTACGGCGACAGGTTTAAACGCTGGAACAGTTCAAGATGTCTACTTCTTCAAAGTTTCGTCAACACGCTTCCTTGCGGCGTCGATACCGGCCGTAAGTGCGTCCCGTGCAACTGCCTGCAGACGCCTCGTGTGCAGGCGACCCTAGCTCGCCGTGCCCGGCGCTCGACCAGCTATATTGACACACTTCTTGGACCAGTCCAGCACGAACTGGATTGTTCTCGATGTAGAATCGAATCCGCTCAAACTCCCTTTGATGACGGACCTCATGGTCGTCGTGCATTAGTGAAAGGTTATTTAGGGTGGGGAATGATGTCGGTGATCAAGTAGGTGTCACCGGCAATCAGGAAATAAAATCTCCAGTCACGGTTTACACGGGCTTGCCAGAGATCGCCCAATTCGTCGTACTTCTTCGCGTGAAGGGAGGGGTGGTTTAGGTTTTCGAGAAGTAGCTTTGCCTGCTTGTTAAAGGCTTTTCGGACGGCAGGAGGCGCACTGCGAAATGACTTCCGGAAGCGTTCAGTTACTTGGCGCTTCATTTATTTCTGGGGTCAGTTTTCGTGCCGGGCCTGGAGTCCTTCTTAAGAAAGGTCATCATCTCACCGTGGGTGGCAAAGGGTCCATGCACACGGCCGGCCTTAACATCGGCCAAGCCTTGGGCAAGGCGGACATCAAGGGCGCGGCGCTGGGCCGGGGTGAGTTCTTCAGCTGCCGTGCGGGTTACGACCCGGGCAGGTTCGAGGATGATTTTTCGGCCTTTGAGAACCACCTGCACGTAATCACCGTCAGCTAAGCCGACGATGTGGCGCATCTCAGTGGGGATGGTGAACTGGCCTTTCTTTTGCACTTTAACAACAGAGGTCATAAAGGTAAGGCTTAAGAGTGAATTCGGAAAGCCGGACAGTCCGGCTTCTGTTGGCAGCATAGCAGACTTCTGTCTTGTTCTACTGTCTTGAACTTCCGGTTTGTACTTCCGGTTTGTACTTCCGGCTTGTACTTCTGCTTCATACTTCCGGTTTTGTACTTCTTGCTTGTACTTCCTGTTTTATACTTCTTGCATGACCGCTCTCCGTGGGTTCGCCGCCTTGGCACTCTTTCTATTCCCCGCATTCGGAGCAGACAGGATCTCCTTCGACGAGTATCGCGGCCGCCGTGCCGAGTTGCGGAAAGCGAACGGCGACGCGGTTACTATCCTATTCGGACGCGCCGAAAAAGAACACGGCGATCTGCGGTCCGGGTTTTTCCAGGAAGCGAATTTCTACTATCTGACGGGCTGGACTGAACCCGGAGCCATTCTGGTGATGACACCGTCGAGCGAAGTGCTGCTGATCCCGCGCCGGAACGAGGAGCAAGAGCGCTGGACCGGCCCGAAGCTTGCCCCCGAAGATTCCGGCGTGCAGGCTGCTACCGGTTTCGACGCGGTGATGGCAGCCGAAACATTCGAAGCTAACCTCTATAAGTGGGCCGAATCCGGGAAGCGGATCTTCACGCTGTTTGACGAATCCCAGGTGGACGACCTGAAGAAGCTGCTGCCGTTGCGGGCGTTCAGCGATGCGAAGCTGCCCATTGCGCGGTTGCGCATGAAGAAGTCGCCGTCCGAAATTGCACTGATTCAACACGCCACCGATGTCAGCATGGACGCGCACCGGGCGGCTTGGGAAATGGCTCGGCCCGGCGCGAAGGAATTTCAGGTGGCGGCGGTGATGTCCGGCCTTTACTTTTCGGCTGGGTGCGAACGGCATTCGTATGCGCCCATTGTGGGATCAGGCCCGAATGGCGCAATCCTGCACTATTCGAAGAACACCCGCACCATCGACCGCGGCGAGCTGGTGCTGATGGATGTGGCCGCCGAATGCGCCATGTACGGCAGCGATATTACGCGGACGATTCCGGCGAACGGAAAATTTACGGCGCGCCAGCGGGAGCTTTACGACATTGTGCTGGGCGCACAAAATGCGGTGCTGGACGCAATCAAGCCGGGCATGATGTTGGGCAAGACGTCGCCGAACAGCCTGAATAAAATCGTGGTGGATTACTTCAACACGCACGGCAAAGATAAGCATGGGGAGCCGCTGGGAAAATACTACACGCACGGCGTCAGCCATCACGTTGGGTTGGATGTTCACGATCCATTCGACCCAGCTTTACCGCTTGCGCCGAACATGATTATTACGGTGGAGCCGGGCTTGTATATTCCTGAAGAAGGCATTGGAATCCGGATTGAAGACATGGTGCTGATCACCGAGAACGGCGGGAAGCTGATGACCGCCGCACTGCCCCGGGAAGCGGGCGAGATCGAAAAGATCTTGTCTCCACGGAAATAAGCAGCATGGCTCAGCGCCCAGGCAGAGTGACGCTTGGCTACATCGGCGTGCTGGCCGGAGCCCTGTTGGTGGCCATCGTGGCCGGCTGGACTCCGCTGGCGAATCGCATTGATGGCAACGCCTACGACTGGATGTTTCAGTTGCAGCCGCCAGCGCCGTGGGAACCGGGTTCCGTCATTTTAGCCATCGATGAGGACACGCTGGCGCATTCGGGCGGCATGCGGCGGCTGCGTACCGAGTTGGCCGCTGGGCTTCAGCGCATCTCCGCCGTCCATCCGAAGACGGTGGTTATCGATCTGATTTTGTCCGACGAGGCCGATGCCGCCCAAGACGACGCGCTGGAGGCGGCGTTTCGCGTGACGCCGAATCTGGTATTGGGCAGCGATCTGATCCCGAATACGACTCGCTGGGAGGAGCCGCTGGCAAGGTTTCGGAAGTATGCAGCGGCCGTGGGGCATGTGCATGCGGACCCGGACCCGATTTGCCGCGCACTGGTTCTCTACAAGGTTGCGGGCCACGACCGGCGGTGGGCTGTGTCACTCGAAGCGTTCCGGCTGGCGACTGGTGCGCCGCGGATCATCGAGTCTCCGGATGCCTTGCAGGTGGGACCGGTGTCGATCCCGGTGAGCCGTTCGGACGCTGCGTTGCAGATCCGGTATTCGGCGCCGACGGGTGATGGTGGACGGTCCGCTATCCCGGAGGTGTCCCTGCTGCGCCTGAATCAAGATCCGTCGCTGGGGGAGAGGTTTCGGAA
>JANYCV010000118.1 GCA_025360145.1 Acidobacteriaceae bacterium | reverse complement strand
GCGCCGTTGCGGCTGATTGACCCATCGCGCTACGGATACAAA
The DNA here is from genome assembly GCA_025360145.1 of Acidobacteriaceae bacterium. Lineage (GTDB taxonomy): Bacteria > Acidobacteriota > Terriglobia > Bryobacterales > Bryobacteraceae > JANXXV01. The sequence continues at coordinate 8,685 of JANYCV010000118.1, read as the reverse complement.
TCGGCCAAGCTTATTACGTCGATACAGTTCGTTGCCGAAGGGAAGGGCAGCATGGCTTGCGACATTGGCCCCTACTACTCGCCCAACGGCGAGATTCTGCCTGGTTACGATACGCCGCTCGATCTCGGCGGCAAGACCAAGCGCAAGATTAAGGGCGGCGAGATCACGGAGTACTAGATGTTCCTGTCGAAACGCCATTTTCTTCAACTCGCCGGGCTCTCCATCGCGAATCGGGTATTGCCTGCGTGGTGCAGGCCCGCGTCGAAACGCAACGATCAGGCGCGCAAGGTGATTATCGTCACGTTCGGCGGCGGTGTCCGTTATGCGGAAACGTTCACGCCGGAGGGTGCGCGAAATATTCCACGGCTGATGGAGATGCGGCCGAACGGACATTTTTTCAAGACGTGTACGAATGCCGGCGTGTTGTCGCACTTCAATTCCACGGCCAGCATCCTAACCGGAAACTGGCAACGGGTGGATGACTTCGGCTTTCAGCCGCCGTCGGGTCCAACCATTTTTGAACAGTACCGGAAGCAGACGGGCGCGGGCCCGATGGATGCGTGGGCCATCGCCACCAACAAGAGCTTCGCCAGCATGGGTGCCAGTGGTAGCCGCGATTTCGGCGTTCCGTTCGGCGCCAACGTGGTGCTGCCTAAACAGCTTCTACTCGAAGCCGTGCAGGAAGTGGTGAAGAAGAATCCCAAGGAAGGCGTGGCCAGCCGGGATAACGTGATGCGGCAGCTCGAAGGGATTTTGAACGAAGGCTACGAAGGCGTGGGCTGGACTATCTTCAAGGCAGGGAAGCAACTGGATCAGCACGTGAGGGACACCCTGACGCGCGGGTTGGTGGAGTACATCCATGGGCCGGAATCGCCATCGTCGGGGGATGAACTCACTTTCTTCATCACGCGCGAGGTGATGCGTGAATTTGCTCCGCGCGTGATGCTCGTGAACTTCTGGGACATGGACGTCGCGCACTGGGGTTCGTACTCGTTGTACCTTCAGGCAATCACAAAGACCGATAGGCTGACGGGCATGCTCTGGGACGAGGTGCAAAGTAACCCGAGCTATAAGGACAAGACGACGGTTCTGGTGCTGCCTGAACTCGGCCGCGATGGGGACCAGAACGCTTCGAATGGATTTCTGAATCATCGCAGCGGCGATGCATCGTGCCGCAACATGTGGATGCTCGCCATGGGCGCGGGCGTGAAGCGTGGGGAAACGGATCGCCCCGTTCATCACGTGGATGTGAGCGCAACCGCCGCTGAGTTGCTTGGTGTGAAGGCCACTGAGATGGCCGGGCGCGCCATACCTGAACTACTGTCGTAATGTCATCGAATCAGCCCAAAGTCTCGCCGGCACTGCAACGCCTGATCGATAAGGGCCTGTTTGACCGGCTTCCTGTTTCTTTCGCAGCCTTCTTCTTCGATCAAGCAAAGGACTGGGAACTGCTGTTTCCGGCTGAGCGGAGTTACTACGAACGGCTGTTCACGTTGCTGGACCGCTCGGAACCTCAGTTGGTTGCCGATTTGTTTGTGCCCATGCGGCTGGCGGAACAGAAAATGGGCGTGAACGAGAAGACCTGGCCTAAAGGCGTGTTCACTCTGGACCAGGTAGATTTTCTGAATCGGAACGCGCACTATGCCGACTGGCGCAAGGCGGTGGCCGGTGTATTCGCGCGCATCGATCCGATGCTGGATGAGGAAGTGGCGCGGTCGGGGCGGCCTCGATTCGTGCTGGTAACGGCGCCTGACGATATCCCTGTTGGGCCGGATCGCATGTGGACCCGCATTGAAAAACTGGGCAAGCGCGTCTCGGCGGATCCGTCGGAGTTGAAACAATTGCAGTCTCTTCCGGCGCAGTACGCCGCCGTAAACGGACAGTCTACCTATGATGTCTGGGTGATTGACGCGGGCGATTTGGCGCCGGTGCCGGGCGGCGTTGCTCTGAGCTATGAACGGCTGGGCGCGTATCGCACGAGGCTGATGGAGCAGGTGAATAAGCTGGTGAACGCGGAAGCCATTCGTGGCCCGCGCCAACTGGGAGAGCGCTTGAAGCAACTGAAACTCCGGGTGGAGGAAGGCGCGATTGCTGCCGATCCCATTCTGTCTGAGTTCGCGCGATCGATTCTGCTTGCCGGGAACGGCACGCTGCTGATCAACAATACATTCGTCGAGTGGGCGGCAATACAGGCCATTCGGCGCGCGCGGCCATCGGTGGCTGTGATTGCGTTTGGGATTCGCAACAAGGTGAAGCCGTTCAGCAGCCTGCTGATTTACGCCAACCAGGAGACGACCACGCCAATCCCAACGCAGATGGATACGCTGGGGACGTATGTGGATCTGGAAGTTTTCTACCAATACATCTGGCAGGAATTCGAGAAGTACGCCGAGTATCGGCGGAACACCGTCTACGTTTTTGCCGCGGCTGGTATGGATGAGATGTTCCTGATTGCGCCCCCTGATTTTGTACGCGCCGAATCGCTGAAGGCGTCGCATATCAAAGGCTGGCTCGGATTGTGAACCGCCGTCATTTCCTGGCGTCGCTGGCGGTGGGATCTGTGGTGCGGCCGGTGGAGACTTGGGCGGCCACGGCCCGTTTGCGTAAGCCCGCTCCGTACGAATCGATCTATCGCTTCGTTGCGCCGGGCAGCGACGAGTTCGCTGTGGAAGCGCAAGCGGCACGCATTACGGCGCATCTGAATCGCATTTTGGAAGCCAAGTCTCTCCCGTTGGCGGACGGCTTTCGAGGATCGTCGCCGATGCCGGTGCGATATCGAGAGGTGGCCGTGGAGGTATCGGTCGCGGAGTTTACGCTGGATGGCAAAGGGTTCACGGAAGGGCTGCGGGCGTGGGTGGAATCGCTTGGTGCGGTTCGAGCGGCCCGCTTCTATCCGCTTGCCGATAACTTGGTGCGCTATGAGATCTCGAGCGCCGGGCAGTATCGCGTGGGTATCTGGAAACAGGTCTGGTCTGGCGACCGGTTATTGGAGTTTATTCCCGTAGAGGAAACGCTTGCGACCGCGGCGGAGCCCCGATTCCAGGATATTACCGGGCACGCATTCAGCGGCGTCGAATCGTTCGATCAGCAGTTGCTTCGCGGCATTCCCTATTGGCGCGCGAAGTTGGACGCGGCCACCGGAATTGACGTGTACGGGAACAACGGCATCGCCGTCGGCGACATTGACAACGACGGTTGGGACGAGATTTACGTGTGCCAGCCCGGCGGTCTGCCGAACCGGCTTTACAAGAATGTGGGCGGTCGCCTGCACGATATTACTGCCGGCGCTGGAGTGGACGTTTTGGATGAAACATCCTGCGCGCTCTTCCTCGATCTGCGCAACAGCGGCGTTCAGGATCTGGTTGTGCTGCGCGCCTCCGGTCCGCTACTTTTCCTGAACGACGGCGCTGGAAAATTCACGAACAAACCCAACGCGTTCCGGTTCCGGACTTTGCCCCAAGGGACGTTTACCGGGATGGCCGCCGCTGATTTCGACCGCGACGGAAGGGTCGATTTGTATCTTTGCTCCTACATCTACTTTCAAGGGGAAGATCAATATCGTTATCCGGTGCCGTATTTCGACGCGCAAAATGGCCCGCCCAATTTTCTGTTTCGCAATAATGGCGATGGCACCTTTGACGATGCGACCGAAGCGGCGGGGCTGAACCAAAATAACAATCGCTACAGCTTCGCTTCGGCATGGTGCGACTACGACGGAGACGGCTGGCCAGATCTTTACGTGGCCAACGATTTCGGACGGAACAACTTATATAAAAACGACCACGGGAAGTTCCGGGATGTTGCGGCTGCCGCCGGAGTGGAAGATATCGGTCCTGGCATGAGCGCGGCATGGTTCGATTACGACGGCGACGGTAAGCCGGATCTGTATACAGCCAATATGTGGACTGCGCCAGGCAAGCGCATTGTTCACGACCCATCGTTCCCATTGCGCGACGAGGGCCCCGCCGATATCTGGCATCGGCATACGAAGGGGAACTCGCTGTTTCAAAATCGCGGCGATGGATCGTTCGCTGAGACCGGCGATACGCAGGGTGTGGAGATGGGGCGATGGGCATGGTCGGCGGATGCGCATGATTTCGACAATGATGGCTCGCCGGAGATTCTGATTGCCTGCGGAATGTTGACCAATTCCAGCGACGTCGATCTGGAGAGTTTCTTCTGGCGTCAGGTGGTCGCGAAGTCTCCATCGGATGCGGGCCACGCGCCGGCATATGAGAACGGCTGGAACGGTTTGAATCAGTTGATTCGGGAAGACTACAGTTGGAGCGGACGGCAGCCCAACGTTTGTTATGTCCGCGGAAACGGCCGCTACTACGATTTCTCTGGAGTGAGTGGTTTCGACTTTGCGGACGACAGCAGAGCGTTTGCTGTTACGGATTTCGATGGCGATGGGAATCTGGACGTGCTCTTGAAGAGCCGGCTGGGTCCGCAAGTGCGTGTATTGCAGAACAACTGCGGTGCAGGGAAGCATGCGATCGCGTTTGACCTGCAAGGGACGAAATCGAACCGGGATGCGATTGGAGCGCGGGTGGAAGTGGATGGGCAGGTGAAGTTTCTGCAAGCGGGCTCCGGGTACATTTCGCAACATACCAAGCGGCTGCATTTCGGATTGGGTCCAGCGGCCGAAGCCAAGCGCGTTCATGTCACGTGGCCATCTGGCGCGTCGCAGACTTTCGAAAATCTGCATGCGGGATTTCGATACAAGATTGTGGAAGGCATTGCGAAGACGGAGCCCGTTGCCTTCAAGCCACGGATGCAGGTAACGAGCAAGCCCGTTCAGCCCGACAACCGCTCGCGTGCGTTTTCCACTTGGCTGCTGGAGCCAGTGCCGTTACCGGTGGCGCATCGGGGTCCGGCAATTGTTCGTATGACCGAGATCAGCCCGGAGATGGCTCTATTGCGGCGGTATCTGTTCGACTGGCGAAAGCCGGTGGACGGGCCGCTCACCTTACTGATCGACGGACGCAACCTATTGCACAAAGTGTACGCCGGTGAGCCCAGTGAAGCGGAAACGGCGGCGGATCTGCGATTGCTTTCCGATTCAACGCACGGGCGGCTGGCATTGCCGTTTACAGGGCGTTACTATGCGCCGCCGCACCGCAACTACTTTCGGCTGGGCGCGGCATTCGTGGCCGCGGGTTTCACCGCCGAAGCACTCCCCTATTTCGAAGAGGCTCTTAGGCAGAACCCGGCGAATGCGCAGGCTTTGCTGGCGGCGGGGCAAATCGACTTGGACAGCGGCAGGCTGGATGCGGCTGTTTCCCGCTTTGAAAAAGCGGCGGCGATGAATCCGAATTCCGCCGATGCCTGGAACGGACTAGGTGGCGTGGAAGCCGCGGCGGGCCGATACCGGAAGGCACTAGACTACTACGAAAAGGCCCTGTCCATACGAGCCGATCTGCCGTTTGTGCTGAACAACGCGGCGCAAGCATATAGCATGTCGGGGGACGATGCGCGGGCGGAGGAGATGCTTCGCAGAGCACTGGCTGCGGACGCGAGCGACGCCGAGGCCGTGAATCAATTGGGCCTTCTTCTGGCGAAGCGAGGCCAGATGGAGGAGGCGCGTGCTATGTTTCAACAGGCGATCAGCGCGCGCCGCGATCATGCCGGCGCGATCAATAATCTGGGGGTTCTCTATCTGCAACTCAATCAGCGCAACGATGCGATTGCAGCTTTTCAGTATGGGCTGGAAGCAACTCCAGAAAGCGATATACTGTACGTCAACCTGGCGAAAACCTACGCGCAGAGTGGTGATCGCGAGAAGGCTATACAGGTGATACGCCGTTTGTTGGAACGGAACACTGAAAACGATACCGCGCGGAAGATGCTGCGGGAGTTGGAATCCCAATGATCGGCGTATTTCTATTGCTGCTTCTGGCGAATGGCGACATCGAAAGGCTTACGCGGCAAATTGCGGCATCCGGCAGAGTGTTGCAAATCGCTGTTTCCGATTCCGAGCGGGTAGCGCCGCCTCCGCAGATTGCTCCCGGCGCACCGCCGTTGTTGAGCTTCCGTTTCTTTGAAGGGAAACAGCGGCACCGCTTTGGAGATATGGATCTGGTTCTGGACGATGCGGGTCATTAGCGCGCTTCTGGCTGCCGCGGCCCTTGCGTATGCGCAGACCGATGCGCTCACGTCAGGTGTCGAGCAGTTCCATCGTGGCGAATATGCTGCGGCACGGCAGACGCTGGAGAAGGCGCCAAAGAGCGAGCAGACCCGGACGTTTCTCGCGTTGACCCGCGCTGCTCTTGGGCTTTGCGACCAAGCTGAACCGGAACTGGCCGCGCAATTCGAGAAGAACTCTACGCCCGATTTGCGGCGAATGGCTGGGCTCGCGATGGCGCAATGCGAAGTCTCCCAGAACCGGATTGCCGAGGCTGCGCAAACATCCGCGCGGCTGCAAGCGCTGTACCCGTCGGATCCCGATGTCCTTTATCAATCGGCCAAAATACACATGAAGGCGTGGAACGACGCGGTGTTTCAGATGTACCAAAATGCTCCGTCGTCATTTCGCGTGAACCAGCTATCGGCGGAGATTCTGGAGATCCAGGGCAAATACGTTGAGGCCGTGGCGGAGTACCGGAAGGCGATTGCGAAGAGTCCGTCGTCGCTGAATCTGCACTTCCGCCTGGGCCGCGCGATTTTGCTGCAGTCGCACGATGCCGCTGGGCTTGCCGGTGCGCGAAAAGAGTTTGAAGCCGAACTTGCGCTGAATCCCAGGGATGCTGCCGCTGAGTTTCAAGTCGGGCAGCTTTTCATCGCCGAGCAGAAAAATGCGGAGGCTGCCACGCGGTTGGAGCGCGCGCTTGCGATGAATCCGGATTTCGCCGAGGCAGCGGTGGCGCTCGCGCGGTTGTACCTGCAAGCGAAACGCGCCGCCGAAGCCATCCGGTTGCTGGAACATGCAGTGGAAGTGCAGCCCAGGAATGAATCGGCAAGGTATAGCCTGATGCTGGCTTATCGTAACGCAGGGCGCGCTGGCGACGCATTGAAGCAGAAGGTGGAGCTCGACAAATTGCAGAAGCCGCTCGAAGGCGAATTCTCCGACTTCCTGAAGCGCCTCGGCGAAAAGCCGAAACAGCCGTGATGAAGTGGGCCGCCGTTCTTTTCCTCGCGCTGCTGGCGGAGACTCCACCTGTCGCCGACTTCCGCAACGTTGCGGCGAAAGCCGGCTTGACGCAGGCGTTCCCGAACGGGGGCTTCAAATCAAAGCAGAACATCATCGAAACTACCGGCAGCGGAGTGGCATTCATCGATTACGACAACGACGGGTTGCTGGATATTTTCTTGATTTCGGGCCCCGGCGGCACGAATCGCATGTATCGAAACATGGGCGGCGGACGCTTCGCGGACGTTACGGCGCAACTGCATCTGACGCACACGGGTTGGGGACAGGGCGTGTGCGCGGGCGACTACGATAACGATGGATTCACCGATTTGTTTGTGACATATTGGGGCCAGAATGTTTTATACCGGAATCGCGCGGGGAAGTATTTTGAAGAAGCAACCGCGCCCGCGAATCTGCGCCAGGATCGTGTACGCTATAACACCGGCTGTGCATTCCTCGATTACGACAACGATGGGCATCTCGATCTTTTCGTATCGAATTATTTGAAGTTCGATCCGGCCACGAACCCCAAGCCAGGCGATAATCCGTACTGCTGGTATCGCGGGATTCCCGTTAGCTGCGGCCCTCGAGGACTGCCGTTCGACCGGAACATTCTTTATCGCAACAATGGAAACGGCACGTTCACCGATGTTTCAGCAGCATCCGGCATCGCGGCGCCTGCACAGAACTACTCGCTTGGAGTGCTGACAGGCGACTTCAACAACGACGGCAAAATGGATATCTACGTTGCCTGCGACCAGACGCCGTCGATTTTGTACATCAACCAGGGAGACGGAACGTTTCAAGAGGAAGCCCTGCTGCGAGGCGCGGCGATGGACGAAAACGGCAAGGCGCTTTCCGGCATGGGCGCGACTGCGGCGGACTATGATGGCAACGGATGGCTGGATATTTTCCGCAGCAACTTTTCCGACGAACGGGAAACGCTCTATCGCAATAATCGAGACGGCGATTTTGAAGACGCTACGCAAAGCGCCGGCATGAATCGCAACACAAGATTCGTCGGATGGGGTTGCGGGTTTCTGGATATCGACAACGATGGCTGGAAGGATCTGCTGTTGGTGAACGGGCACGTGTTCCCGGAAGTGGAACGGCTGAACATCGATGTCCACTATCAGGACCGCGCCATCTTGTATCGCAACAACGGCGGCGGCAAGTTCACGGATATCTCCGAATCGTCCGGACCCGGCATTGTGGAGCGTCACTCGGCACGCGGCGCAGCCTTTGGCGATTTCGATAACGACGGAGCGGTGGAGGTGATCGTCAATAATCAGAATGAGACGCCTACACTGTTGAAGCAGTCGTTGAAGCCCGCGGGCAACTGGATCATGTTGAAGCTAACGGGAACAAAATCGAACCGGAGTGCGATTGGCGCCAGGGTCCGGGTGATCACCGGGCAGCATGTGCAAACCGATGAAGTGCGAAGCGGCGGCAGTTATCTTTCGCAGAACGATCTCAGGCTCCACTTCGGAATTGGGAAAGCGGCAAAGGTGGATCGGATCGAGATCGATTGGCCGGGTGGAAAACACCAGATCGAA
>JANYCV010000114.1 GCA_025360145.1 Acidobacteriaceae bacterium | reverse complement strand
AGCTGCGAATTCTCTTCCGAGTTGATCAAGGTGGACGTCGCGGAAAGAAAGGTGATCGGCAAAATTTCGGTGGAACCCGGCGGCATGCCGCAAGATGTGAAGGTCTCGCCGGACGGCAAGGTCTTCTACGTGGCGGACATGGTGGCCCACGGCGTATATTTAATCGATGGCGACGACTTCAAGCGAATCGGATTCGTGCCGACCGGGAAGGGAACCCACGGGCTCTACGCCAGCCGCGATTCCAAGGTGCTCTACATCTCGAACCGCGGCGAAGGCAGCATTTCGGTGCTTGACTTCGCTACCCGGCAGATCGTCAAGAAATGGCGGATTCCGGGCGGTGGTAGTCCCGACATGGGCGGGGTCTCGGCTGACGGCAAGGTACTATGGCTCTCCGGCCGTTACAGCAAGGAAGTTTATGCGATCGATACTGACAATGGCCAACTGCTGGCAAAGGTTCGGGTCGGCAAAGGCCCCCATGGATTGTGCGTCTATCCGCAGCCGGGCCGCTACTCATTGGGCCACACCGGCGTATTCCGCTAGTATCTCGTCCCATCTATTCCTCGACAAAGTTGGTAGGGCGGACGCCCGCGTCGGCGCGGGTCCCTCTGGACCCGCTCTCGCGAACGTTGTCAACTCTAACGAGAAACCCTACGCCCGGTTACTAGCCTGCGTACTAGTGTTGGCTATTTCATTCGCCGCTTCTCTCGACGGTGCAGCCGTGAAGAAGCCCGCCAAGCGGGTTCTCGGGCCGCCAATCGATTTGAACACGGCGAGTCCCAGGGATCTCCAAACGCTTCCCGGCGTGGGCGCGGCTACGGCGAAGAGGATCGTTGCCGGAAGGCCGTACGCCTCGGCGAAGGATCTGGCAAAGGCCGGCGTGTCCAGGAAAACCATCGCCACGATTGCACCCATGGTCACCGTCGGCAACTTCGCCGGAGCTTCCACCGTTCCTGGCAATCGTGTGCCTCCTCCTCCCACACCCGGCATGGTCTGGGTGAATCTTCAGACCAAGCACTACCACAAAGAGGGCTCGCGCTGGTTCGGCACTACGGGCAAAGGAAAGTATATGACCGAAGCCGACGCGCAGCGCGCCGGTTACCAGGCGTCGAAAGACTGAAGGCTATTCCGGCATCGCAATTTCAACCGCTGCCGACTTCGCGCTTTCGTTACCAGCTTGATCGATGGCCGATACCGCATACCGATACTTCTTGCCCGGAATCACCGTCTTGTCGCTATACGAAGGTTCTTCCACCATCGCCGCGACGACTGCAAACGGACCGGCATCCACCGCGCGATACATCCGGTAACCCTTCAGATCTTCTTCCGTATTCCTGTCCCAGGACAGCTCCACGGAAGTGATACCGGCAAGGGCCGTCACCGCAGCCGGCGCCGCGGGCGCAAACTCATCCTTCGGCGTGATACTGACAATAGCCGAGGGTTCGCTCTCCGCCGCCTTCAACAGTGCCACCACCTGATACCGATGCTCGATACCGAACGGAGCGCCGGTATCGAGATATTCAGCGTGATCGACTTCAGCCGTCTTTGCATCGCCCAGCCGCACCACGCGCCACTTCTCGCCCGCGCCTGCCCATGTAATCCGTACACCCTGCGGGTCGGACTTGGCGAGAAGGTCCGAAGGCGGCTCAAGCGGGGGCACTACGGACAGCGTCACCGTGTTCGACCAATCGGAATACCGGCCGCGCGCGTTGTTGATCCGTACTCGCACCGCGGCATCCTGTCCTATCCAGTCCTTCGCCGAAACCTCAATGTGGCCCGTGTCTGACGGCGCTTCCACCGGCTTGTCGCCGATCTGGAGATCGGGCGGCCCCAGGCGCTTGATCAGCAGACCTTCGGTAGTACGGGCCGGAATCGTGAAGTCGATGATGATCTTTCCGCCGCGCTGCACCGCTCGAAGGTCCGCGACTTTCTCGGGAATGTTTAGAGCCGGTGGAAGCGGCGCTCCCACGTAGCCGCATCCCGTCAGCAGAATGCTTAAAACCAGGGGCCCGGTGAACGTTCTAGCCATTAGAGAATGTAGCGGGTCAAGTCCTGATCCTTCACGATCTCCGCCAGTTGGTTCCGGACATAGACGGCATCGATCTTGACCGTCTTCTTCTTCAGGTCCGGGCCGGCGAATGAGATCTCTTCCAGGATCTTCTCCAGCATGGTGTGGAGCCGGCGTGCGCCGATGTTCTCCGTGGTTTCGTTCACGCGCGCGGCAAAACGGGCGATCTCTTCCAGCGCGTCTTCGGTGAAGCTGAGCTTGATTCCCTCGGTGTCCAGCAGAGCGATGTACTGCTTGATCAGTGCGTTCTTCGGCTCTTTCAGAATGCGGATCAGATCTTCCTGCGTAAGCGATTTCAGCTCCACGCGAATCGGAAAGCGCCCCTGCAATTCGGGAATCAGATCGCTGGGTTTGGAAACGTGGAACGCGCCGGCGGCGATGAACAGAATGTGATCGGTGCGAACGGAGCCGTGGCGCGTGCTCACCGTGGTGCCTTCCACAATCGGCAGAATGTCCCGCTGCACGCCCTCGCGGCTGACATCGGGACCATGGCCGCCTTCGCGCCCTGCAATCTTATCGATCTCGTCCAGGAAGATGATGCCGTTCTTCTCCACCCGCTCCAGCGCCACTCTGGTTACCTGTTCCATGTCGATGAGCTTCTGCTCTTCTTCCTGCACCAGGTATTCGATTGCTTCACTCACCCGCATCTTGCGCTTGCGTGTCCGCGGACCGAACAGGCCGGGCAGGATATCTTTCAGATTGATATCCATCTCCTCGGCTCCGGCATTGGAGGCGAATTCAAACGTCGGACCGCGCTCTTTTACATCCACCTCCACCAGACGGTCATCCAGCTTCCCGGCGCGCAGCTTGTCGCGCAGCTTCTCGCGGGATTTGTCCGCGCTGTCGCTCGGCGCGGGCTGCGGCGGAATCAGCAGATCCAGCAACCGCTCTTCGGCATTGCGTTCGGCACGGTCGGCCACTTCTTCCAGCCGCTCTTCGCGGACCAGGTCAATCGCGATGTCCACCAGATCGCGGATCATCGCTTCCACGTCGCGGCCGACATAACCCACTTCCGTAAACTTACTGGCTTCCACCTTCAAGAACGGCGAATTCGCCAGCCGTGCCAGACGCCGCGCAATCTCCGTCTTCCCCACACCGGTGGGGCCGATCATGAGGATGTTCTTCGGCATCACATCTTCCGCCATGTCTGGATCGAGCTTCTGGCGGCGGATGCGATTTCGCAACGCAATGGCGACAGCGCGCTTTGCGTCGGACTGGCCGATGACGTACTTATCCAGCTCCCGCACTATTTCGCGCGGTGTGAGTTCATCCAGCATCGGAGTCTCTTCGAGGGATTGGCTGGGCAGATAGATAACCATGGCTACCCCAGCTCCTCGATACTAATGTTCTCGTTAGTGTAGATGCAAATCCTGCCTGCAATCAACATGGACTTCTCCACAATCTCCCGCGCGCTCAGCTTCGTGTTCTCCATCAGCGCAGTGCCCGCGGCTTTGGCGAACGCGCCTCCCGAGCCGATGGCGGCCAGGTCTTCATCGGGATCGATTACATCGCCATTGCCGCTGACGATAAAGATGTTGTCCAAATCGGCCACCAGCAGCAGAGCCTCCAGGTGGCGCAGTGCTTTGTCGGTCCGCCAGTCCTTCGCCAGTTCAACCACGCTGCGCGGCAGATTGCCGCTGTGTTGTTCCAGCTTGGCCTCAAAACGGGCGAAAAGCGCGAACGCGTCGGCTGTGGAGCCGGCGAAGCCCGCGAGGATCTTATCTTTGTAGAGACGGCGAAGTTTCTTGGCGGAACCCTTTAGAACTTCCTGGCCAAGTGTTACCTGGCCATCCCCCGCCATTACTACCTTGCCGTTCCGGCGTACGCACAGAATCGTAGTGGAGCGGATCTTTTGTGTCATTGAATGCGCCTTTATTCTATCGCAGCAGGGCCGGAAGGACGTACGTTGGTGCGCCAAACACCGGCGAAATGGACAAAGGCGTCGTGGCTGCGCCGGCCTAGAAATATCCGGATAATTTCAATCGCGGACCAGCCGAGGTAAGCAATTGTCACGTACCAGTGGATGTGAATGGACAGGAAACCCAACACGCCAGGGCCCTGCGGCACTGGCGAGAATGCGAACTGGATGAACCACAGCGAGAACAGCGCCACCGCCTCCCACCACGCCAGTTTCATGTTGACAAGGAACAGCATCCCGATCAGCGATTGCCCCAACGTCATCAGCAACTCCAACTCCTGCTGCTCGTCGAAGGGAATCGAACTGATGCTGCCGCGGCTGAATGAGTACAGGATGGGCAGCATTGCGGTAAGCAGCGTCCACTGATTGATGTTGCTGGAAACCATGTTCATCAGAGCCATGGGTGCCCGGTCAACCGTGCGCGCCCAGTAGAACGCGGAGACTTTTTCCGGGAACTCGGAAACGAACGGCGCTACCCACTGCACGAATACAAAGCTGGGAATGCCGAGCGCCGCGGACACCGAGAGCAGGCTCCCCAGAAACGGTTCGGCCGTGAAATAGATCAGAAGCCCGCCTCCTAGAAAGAGTCCAACGATCGCCGTGGTACGGACTGCCGGCCGCGCGGTTACGATAGCCCGCGGAATGCGTTCCAGGTCTTCTATGCCCTCTGCTTCTTGCGGCGGCACCTTGCTCAGAACGAATAGATACGCCACGTAGATAAGCGTGAGCACAAGCGCGTCCCAGACATCGAGGCTGGCCTTGAAGTAGACGAACATCATGTAGATCAAGGGAACCAGCAGGCCCACCACTTCCACGCAATGCTCGCGCTCCAGCACAATCTGATTCAGTGGTCTGCCGTACTTCCGCTTGTGGAAGAACGCCGCTGTGGCGTAGATCATCGGCCAACCCAAACCTGTTAGCAGCCGCAATGCTCCAGTAAGATTCGCCAGCAACAGCGGCACCTGCTGTTTCCACGCCAGCACGGCTTCCACGGCAAACTCGGGCAAGGTCTGCAGCCAGGCGAGAATGGCCAGCGCGAACCCCTGGGCAATGAAAAACTGCGCGGACTCAGCGGCCCACGCGATCAACATGGCCGAAAGCAGAATAACCGGCGCGGTCCAAAGTGCGCCGTACGGACTCATGTGGGCAATATCCAAGGCGGCCAGAAACATCAGCGCGAACAGCGGCCCCTGGATCACCTGTGCACGGGAACGCTCAGGCAAAGCTAATCTCTCCACCGTGCGAAATCAAAGAGTGCTTCTGAAATATCTCGCGAGTTTCCGGAAAATCGGAGCGGTAGTGCCCGCCACGGCTTTCCTCCCGCGCCAGCGCGGACCGCGCGATGAGATGGGCAACGGAGTGAATGTTCCGCAGCTCGTAGTGTTCGCGGTCCGCATTCGCAACGGGCTCGAGCTTCGCGGCGGCAAGCGTTCGACAGGCAGCGCGAAGTCCATCGCCACTTCGAGTGATGCCGCAATGCTCCCAGGCGAGGCCGCGAATTTCAGATTTGGTGAGACTCGGGAACAGCGCTTCCGGCGAACTCGATTGGCCGCCGCCTCCGCTTTTCGAATGCGAATCGCGCATTGCCGCTCCCGCGCGCGCACCGAATACTACTCCTTCCAGAAGGGAATTGCTGGCCAGACGATTCGCGCCGTGTACACCGGTGCATGCTACTTCTCCGGCCGCATAGAGGCGTTCGAGGTTCGTCTTGCCGTAAAGGTCCGTGCGCACGCCGCCCATGGAATAATGAGCGGCCGGATGTACCGGCGCGGGCACAGCGGTGATATCGACGCCATGCTGCAGGCAAGTGCTGTACACGCGCGGGAAGCGGTTGCGTACGAACTCCGCATCCAAATGCGTAAGGTCGAGGAATACGTTGGTGGCCCCGGTGCGGCGCATCTCGCTGATAATCGCGCGTGAGACCACATCGCGCGGCGCCAGTTCAGCCATGGCGTGATACGCGCTCATGAAACGATCGCCGGCGGCATTCCGAAGATACGCGCCTTCGCCCCGCAGTGCTTCCGAAAGCAGGAAGCGCGGCGCGCCCGCGACGAACAACGCGGTGGGATGAAACTGCACAAATTCGATATCGCTGATGACCGCGCCTGCACGGTACGCCGTGGCCACGCCATCACCTGTGGCTACATCCGGATTGGTGGTTTCCTTAAACACGCACCCCAGCCCGCCGGTGGCCAGCAGAACGGCTCGGGCGTTGATGCGGACCTGGCGTTTCGCTTTTTTATCGCAAGCCACCGCGCCGGTCACCGCGTCCTCGTTCGTCAACAGATCGGTGATAGCGGAGAAACTCTGGAACCGGATCCCCGGAAGCGACGATGCCTTGCGATAAAGCGTGCGCGCAATTTCGCTGCCTGTGGAATCGCCGTGTGCGTGCAGCACGCGGCTGCGGCTGTGTGCGCCTTCGCGCGCGAACAGCAGTTTGGTTCCTTCGCGGTCGAACTCCGCGCCCCACTCGATCAACTTCTCAATGCCGGCAGGCCCTTCTTCCACTAATGCGTGAACGGCTTCCCGGTTGCACAAGCCGGCGCCTGCATTCAGCGTGTCCTGTTCGTGCAACTCCACTTCGTCGTCATCGCTAAGCGCAACGGCGATGCCGCCCTGGGCGTATTCGGAAGAAGATTCACGCAGGCTGTCCTTCGCTACAACTAAAACGGTGCCCGCCGCGGCGAGTTCAATGGCGGCGCGCAGCCCCGCAACTCCGGCCCCGACCACCAGGAAGTCAGTTTCTATTATTTGAGGAGTTCTCTCAGAGGTAGACGTAATAGTCCCATGGTACAACGGGATTGTGCCGTCTTATCAGGTGAAAACAGGCCAGCAGACATACTCCGCAGTGGTCGAGCGAGGCGTGTTGTCGCGCCTCGAAAGCTTCGTGCCGTCTTCCGCCGGGCAAGTGTTCGTTACCTCCACACGAGACGTCTGGGAACTCCACGGCAAGCGCGTGGAGGCCGGGATGAACGGGCGTCCGTTCCACGTGCTCTTCTTCGATGGCGGCGAAGACAAAAAGCGGTTCTCCTCGGTGGAGAAACTGGCTGAAGAAATGGTTCGCGCCGGTGGCGACCGGTCCAGTGTGGTGATGGCGTTCGGCGGCGGAATCCTCACCGACGTCAGCGGATTCCTTGCTGCCATCTTCATGCGGGGCGTTCCGGTGATTCAGATTCCCACCACTTTGCTTGCGCAAGTGGACGCGGCTGTGGGCGGCAAGACCGGCGTGAACCTTGTTGCCGGCAAGAATCTGATCGGGTCGTTTCATCAGCCGCTCTCTGTGCTGATCGATCCCGAAGTGCTGCGGACGTTGCCGGAGCGTGAATATCGCGCCGGGCTGTTTGAAGTGGTGAAACACGGCGTGATTGCCAGCCCCGAACTGTTCCATCTGATGGCGAACCGGCCGGCCGATGTGCTGGCGCAGGAGCCCGGCGCGGTGGATTGGATCATCAACGAGTCGGTGCGGATCAAGGCGGAGGTGGTATCGGCGGATGAGAAAGAAAACGGCCTCAGGCGCATTCTGAACTTCGGTCATACCATCGGACATACGCTCGAAGCGGAGACATCCTACTCCCGATTCCTGCACGGCGAAGCGGTAGCTTTCGGGATGAACGCCGCGACGCACCTTGCGTCCATGGCCGGACTGCTAAACGATGTGGACCGCGATGCGATTCTGCGCGCAGTGTCGCTCTACGGCCCCATTCCGCCGCTGGCCGGTATCTCCGCGGAGTGCCTGGTAGCGCGTACGAACAGCGATAAGAAAACGATCCACGGCAAAGTGCATTTCGTTCTGCCGGACCGCATTGGTCACGTGCAGATTCTGTCGGGCATCGATCCCGCAACGGTGCAAAGAGCGGTGGAAGCGGCGCTCGCATGAGCGGAACTACGCCGCCGGGCGTGAAGGGCGAACAGCAAACAGCGCAGTGGGTTCGCGAGATGTTCGGTCAAGTTGCGCCGCGCTACGATTTGCTGAATCATCTGCTCTCCTTCAACATAGACCGGCTGTGGCGTGCGCGAACGGTGAAGCGCGTCCGGCCTGTTCTGGAACGGCAAGGGGCGCGAATTCTGGATCTGTGCTGCGGCACTGGCGACCTGGCGATTGCCCTACAGCGCGCCACCACAACGAGCCGCGTGCTGGGTAGCGACTTCTGCCATCCCATGCTGACCGCGGCGCAGAAAAAAGGCTTGGCGAGCGTGCTGTTCGAATCGGATGCGCTCAGCCTGCCTCTCGCCGATGCGTCACTCGATCTGGTGACCGTGGCCTTCGGGTTTCGGAATTTCGCCAACTATGAAAAGGGGCTGCTGGAACTGCGGCGTGTGCTGCGGGATGGCGGGATGGCGGCGATTCTGGAATTCTCCCAACCACCCAACGCGGCGTTCGCGGCGCTCTACGGCTTCTATTCGCGAAACATTCTGCCGAAGCTGGGCGGAGCGCTCTCCGGGTCGAAGGACGCCTACAGTTACCTGCCTGAGTCCGTGCGGAAGTTTCCCGGCGCGGAAGAACTTGCGGATAAGATGCGTGCCGCCGGCTTCGCCAACGTGCAGTTTGAGCGCATGACGTTCGGAATAGTGGCGTTGCATTTGGGCCGCGTACTTCCTGCAACATAGGCCAGGCCGCACCAGTTCTCCCGGCACCTCGACGCGGAACCCCCGAATCGGCGGGAGAGCTTTTTGGCGCAAGGGCATATTCGGATTTGACCGGTTTCTTCCTGCACCCACCCGCCATATTGCCTAGCTTGATCGCCCTGGGAAGCATTTGCTTCGAGGATTGGAGCAAACACAAGCCCCCCAGAGGTCCAATGGGTGCATATCGTCGTCCTCTCCGCGCCGGCGGAAACCCGCCACGCCAGGCCGGTAAACTGACGGAAGGGTCGAATGAATGGGGTAAACTAACGGAATAAGGGATGCCCCGTTTAAGCACAGTACGCAGATGGAAACGCTTCCTTGTTGCGGCATGCTTGGCGCTGTTGTTTTCATTCGGTTCTTTGGCTCCTCTCGCCGCCCAATCCTTTAGCTCCGCGCCGGTTGGTATGGCTTGCTGCCGCACTAAGGGCAAGTCGTGCTGCAACAAGAATCAGGCGCACCATTCGACGGGTGGCCCGGTGTTTTCCGCTCTACCGTGCTCTACGAACTGCTGTCCGGTTTCACTCGCTGGCGTCGCCATCGCCGGGTTCGCCATGTTCCGGGTTCATACCTGGGAACCTGCGACCGAAGCCGTTGCCGTCCGGAATGGCCGTCATCTTTTTCCTGCTTCTGCCTTAGCTCTCTACAATCTTCAGCAACGCCCTCCACCTTCGATCCCTTTGGCTTAGTTGGGTTGTTTGTTGAGGGACCGTGCTTTCTATTTCAAACTTTATTTACCGGATGCTTTGCGTCCGTCTCCGCTTGTCGGTGACTGGCGTGCTGTCGCTCGCCCTTATTCTGCCGTCTTTTTTGGGATTCGTTTCGTTCTTGGGGAACGTAGATTCTTCTTGCGGCAAAAGCTGCTGCAAACGGAAGAAGAGCGGATGCTGCCGGCACACGCACGACGGCGGTCCGGCCTGGAAGGGAATCTCTTCGTGTCCTAATGATTGCGGGCTCCGTCCGGGTTTGAGTGGCGGAGGCACCGCAGTTCCTCCGGTTGCCAATGTGGAATCGGGCTTTTCTCCGCCTACGGCACTGCGCTGGAATCGGTCCGATTTTTCACGCGAATGCGGAAGCACTGCATTTGCGCTTTTTCAAAGGCCTCCTCCTTTCCTTTCCTGACAAATATGTGGCGCCGCGAAGCGCGGCTCGAGATTTGGTCGAGATGGAAAGGAAGTAGCTGGGTATGTGCTTCACTCAAGCGGGCCCCCTGGCCGGCGCGGGACGAAGGCGTCAATGCGCCAGCCACACGAAACGCTGCGAGACCGTACCCGCTTGAGTCAAGCACATACCCAGTAAGGAAATATATTCATGAAATCTTTATTTTTGATATTGCCCTTGGCGGCGATTGCCTCGCCGCAGGGGAGCGTCAACAGCGCTAGTATTGGCGGCCGCGTTACCGACCCGTCAGGTGCGGTTGTGGAAGGCGCACTGGTGACGGCACGCCAAACTGAAACGAACTTGACTAGTAATGCGAAGACCGATCGGGAAGGCCGTTTCGCATTCTCTTACCTCCGGGTTGGACCGTATGAACTGAAGGTGCATCAGCAGGGCTTCGCGGACGTGGTTCGACCGTTGACCCTCACGGTGGGCGCGGCGTTCGAGTTGCCGGTTTCACTCGTGGTGGAGTCGGCGGGAACAAACATCACGGTCAGCGATGAGGCCGCTGTGCTGGAGGCGGCGCGCAGCCAGATCGCCGGCACCGTATCTCAGACGGAGGTCAGCAACCTGCCGCTGAATGGACGCAACTTTCTGGACCTTGCGCTGCTGATTCCTGGCGTCTCGCCGGCCAATACAGCCAGCAACCAGTTGTTTGCCGAGACGTCCGCGGTTCCTGGACAGGGCATCTCGGTGGGCAGCCAGCGCAACTTCTCGAACAACTTTATTGTGGATGGCCTTTCCGCGAACGACGATGCGGCGGGGCTTAGCGGCATCTTCTATGGCGTCGACGTGGTCCATGAGTTTCAGGTGGTGACTTCCGGAGGTCAGGCTGAGTTGGGCCGTGCGCTGGGTGGCTACATCAACATGGTGACTAAGAGCGGCACTAATTCCTTGCACGGCGATCTGTATGGTTACTTCCGCAATCAGCGGTTCAATGCCGCGAACCCGCTTTCGAATACGAAGTTGCCGTTGACACAGACGCAATATGGCGCCAGCCTGGGCGGACCGCTGCGTCAGGATCGTACGTTCTTTTTTGCGAACTTCGAGCAGCGGCTATTGAACCAGAGCGGACTGATTACCATCGCGCCGGCGAATATTGCAGCCATCAACCGCAGGCTTGCGGCGGTTGGGTATCAGGGAGCGCAGATTGCTACGGGTCTTTACCCGAGTCCGGTTCACAATATGAACTTTCTGGCCAAGATGGACCATCAGTTCAACACTAGAGATCAATTCAGCATCCGCTACAGCGTTTACGACGTGAACAGCGGCAACTCGCGCGGCGCTGGGGCGTTGAATGCAGCCACGGCTTCCGCGGGATTGGACAATACCGATCAAACTGTAGCGGTGACGAACATTTTCGCGCTGTCGTCGCGGACGGTGAATGAGACGCGCGGGCAGTTCACTCGCAGCAACCTGCTGGCGCTGCCTGGCGATCCGCTCGGTCCGGCGGTCAGCATCGCCGGTATTGCTTCCTTTGGCACGCTGTCGGGTTCTCCCACTGGGCGGCTGAACAAGCTGTACGAGATTGTGGATACCGTCTCACATCAAGCGGGTAAGCATGTGCTGCGAACGGGCGTCGACTTCCTCTTCAACGATGTCACCATCGCGTTTCCGCGGTCCGTTCGCGGCAGCTATGCTTTTTCTTCGATGGCGAACTTTCTGCAAGGGACTTACAACAATGCGGGCTTCACGCAGACTTTCGGAAACACGGTGGTTCCGCAGACGAACCCGAATATCGGGTTGTTCGTTCAGGATGAGTGGAAGGTTAGCACGCGGCTAACGCTGAATTTGGGGGTGCGTTACGACTTGCAGTACCTCAAGAACGTCGCGACGGACAGGAATAATATTTCGCCACGGGCCGGTTTCGCCTGGTCGCCGTTTTCCTCGCGGAAGACCGTGGTTCGCGGCAGCTTTGGGCTTTTCTACGACCGCGTGCCGCTGCGCGCGGTGGCGAATGCACTCTTGTCCAGCGGAAACACGACGACGATTACAGGCACAAGCCAGTTGAGTGTGAGTCTTTCTCCCACGCAGGCTGGCGCTCCGGTTTTCCCGAACATTCTGCCAAGCACTGCGCTGCCGGCCGGTGTGCTGGTGAATTTCACGACGATGAATGCTCATTTACAGAATGCATACTCGGAACAGGGTAGCTTCGAGATTGAACAACAGTTCGGAGCCGGCGGCACGTTCAGCGTTGGCTATCAGCATCTGCGCGGACTTCATTTGATCATGTCGATCAATCAGAATGTGCCGGGCTGCGTAGCGGCAGGCACTAACAACGGATGCCGCCCAAACCGTGACTTTGCGAATAACAGTCAGTATTCTTCGCTGGGGGATTCCCACTATGACGGACTGCACGTTTCGTTCCTACAGCGGCCGGTGCGTTGGGGAAATTATCGAATTTCGTATACGTACTCGAAGGCGCTAAATAACATGGGTGAGTTTTTCTTTAGCGGACCCAGCGACAACTTCAATATCTGGCAGGACTATGGACGGTCCGATGACGATCAGCGGCATCGCGTGGTTTTCGATGGAGCCATTCATTCTTCGATGGACCCGGCGAATACGGCGTGGAAACGAATCAGTCATGGCTTTCAACTCAGCGGTATGTTGCAGTACTACTCGCCGCTGCCGCTGAACATCACCTCGGGAGTTACCACGGTTCAGGGTACGGCGGGGAGGCCGATCGTGAATGGAGCGTTCATTGGCAGAAATGTGGGAATCGGTAACGATTTCTTCAGCCTAAATGCACGGGCGAGCCGGGCGTTTCAAATTGGCGAGCGCTGGCGGTTGGAGGCGATCGCAGAGGCGTTCAATGCATTGAATCGGCGGAATAATCTGACACGGAACGGCGCATTCGGCGCGGCAGCCTATCCTGCAAACCCGGCCGCGGGCTTCGGGCAGATTACGTCGGTGAACGATCCCAGGAGTTTTCAGTTCGCTTTGCGATTGAAATTCTAGAGTTGTGTAGGTCGTAAGAGTTGACTGCTAGCGCGAGGGCGTCCGCCCTACCTTGGGGCCAGCGGACGGGGAGGTCCAATCCGGACCACCACTTCGGCAGCTAAGCTGCTCGCGGTTAGTAGCTCCGCAAAAACCAGACTCATCCAGGATTTTTTTTCAACTGGGTATGTGCTTGACTCAAGTGGGTACAGTCTGGCAGCGTTTCATGTGGCTGGTGCATTGGGGCCCTTCGTCCCGCTTCCAGCAGCGTGACGAGGGCGTCCCGCGCCGGCCAGGGGGCCCGCCCCACCTGGGTGAGCCGCGGTGCGTCTTCGATTACTTCGGGTTGCAGCGATCTACGGGGTGGGCGTTACGGGCAGGAGAGAGTTTATTGCCGATCGGTTGGGGGTGGAGCCGGCCAGAGCGTGCCGGGCGGCGCGATAGCTCCAGTAGTAGATGTTCCCTCGAAGAACGGCGTAGCGGCCCTCCAGCACCAGGCGGCTGATGAATCGTCCGCCAGCGGTTCGCGGCTGGTGAGGGTGTATTTCGGTGCTCTCGAAGGCCGTTGCTTCGCACTTCTTGAGTGTGATTGCCGCCAAGCGGCCGTCGGTGACAATATCGCGGCCTAGTGGCTTGGTCATCGGCGGCCGGCTTACCATTTGGATCTTTTCCGCGCAACCTTCAAACGTAAGGTCATTGATGATTTTGGCACGCTCGCGGTCGACGATCGGGTCTATGCGGTGAGTAAACGTATTGCCGGATTCCCGGAATCGCATGGCAATGTCGTGGGTAGCAGCGCCGATCCAGATGTCGCGCCCATCCAGTTGCCCCGGCTGTTGCCAGATACGAATGTGATGACGTTTGGCGACCGTATTGAAGGATTTTTGAAAATTCAGATCGGGCGGGCGGCCTTCGAGCAGGAGAATCGACATGGGAGCGGTGGGGTAGCCTCGCTGGGCGGAGATGGCCTTGTAAACGGCCAGGACGGAACGGCGAGTGAGAGGCTCGGCTGGCCACCATCCGGCTGCGGTGAACGCATCCACAATTTGTTCGCGGGAGCCCAGGAAGAGCAAATTCGTAATGTCGGCGGCCTTCGAGCTGGGGCCGCGGGTGGTGTACTGCGGTTGAGAGGCGGCCACGGTAGTGAGAGCCTCGGAGGGTGGCTCCTGTTGCGTCTCATTTTCCGGAATGCCGGTTGCCGGTAGATCATTTGCAGATAGACCTGTAGCGGAAACAATGAATTCCGTTCCCGGGGGCAGATGGATCTCAGCATCCGGCCACGGCACTACGGCAAATCGGACGGCGATCACGCCGGCGATCATGGCGGGGCTGAACTGCGCCCGCTGGCAGACGAACCGGGAAACGCCGGCGAATCCGGCAGCGGTCCGGGCCAATAAGAGGGAGTCCGGGCGGCTCCACATTCCGAGAAGGAAGCCCGGCGCACCGCCGGCGGCTAGAATGCCGCGGATGCGGCCGTCGGATGCGATTTCTTCCCGGGCATTATCAACATCAACGATGCGCGAGGCTAAGTGATGACGCTCGCCGCTGGGCCGCTGCCATTCGTTGAATTCCAGTTTCAGAGAGGCCCGTTCATGGATGAACCCGCGGCCGATCCTGGTGAGTTTGCGGACCTGGCCGAATAAGACGCTGCTTTGCGGCATCACGATCCGATCGCCGTCCGTGACGTTCGCGATGACAATGGCGCGAATAGGATCGCCGGGCCGGGAGGAATAGGTGGAGATATCGGTTTCGAGGCGGACGGTGAACGTGACCGGCGGCCGCTGTTGGGATGTGATCCCGGACTGGGCTGTCTTCGCGGTGAGGACTGCGATGGCGGCCATACCGAGGGCCGTGCGCCAGCGGTGCCGTGCGGGCTGAAGGCGCGGCCGGCGTTCCCAGAGCACGGCGATCCCAGCCGCGGCGAGACTCAACGTGAAGGCGGCTATGCAGTCGGCTGCGTAGTGATAGCGGCCGTAGATGGTGGCTACGGTTACCAGCAGTGCTTCGATGAACAGGGCGCGACTGAGCCACTTCCTTTCAGGCATGGCGCGCATCATCGCGAACGCGGCGGCGAAGGCAGTGGCGACATGGCCGCTGGGAAAGACGCTGGTGTGGATGTCGCCACTGTTCAGAATCCAAATGTTAAATTTGCGCCAGATGGTGAGGAACGCGGGGAGGTCTTGCGCGGGGAATTCGAGCCGTGGGGAGGCAGAGGGGAAGTGGGGCAGCAGTGCGTAGGTGAAAAGAATGCCGAGCAGCAAGGGGAAAAGAAGCGTGTCGACGCGCTTGCGGCGGTGGCAGATGTAGAGAGCTGCGATGCAGAACGGCGGGATGGCGTAGACAAGTGTGTACGAAATTTCGAGGATTGCCGGGATGAGAGAACCGGCGGATTCGGCAATGGCGTGGAGCTTGTATCGATAAAGAATGGTGTGGTCCCAGGCAAGCAATGACCGCTCGAGGTCGCGGAGATAGGCTGCGGTAAAGAACCAATCGACCTGCCAATACGCCACCAGGATTAGCGGGACGGGCAGCCAATCGCGGACGACGCTGGTGGCGAAGCGGTGGTGGAGACCGCCGGCATACGCCAGGGCCATCAGGAGGGCCGGGATGGCGAAGGCGACGGCGCAGTGAACTAGAGAGAGAGAAAAATGGACGGCGAGGAAAGCGGTGTAGGTGAAGTAGAGAACGAGGACCCACTCGCTGCGACGGAGCAACGGTTCGAGAGTTGCAGCTTGCGGGACGCAGGTTTCGAGCGAGCGATCCGGGGAGACCGCTTCAAGCGCTGATTCGTTCATCTTTTTACACGGAATTAACCATTATGCCACAAACCTGTAGTGGGGCAGTGTGCCGGGTCCTCTCGAAGGGCGCGAGGCTTGTCTTTCGAATACCTGCTTATCCAGGGCAATCGTTCTCGGGAACCGTTGCCCGGAGTTCACACGCGCTCGATCCGAAATCGGGGACGATGGCCGTTGAGTTGGACGTGAGGAACGATAGCGGCTTGCTGTCAGCGGGAATGTATCCGGCGGTGAAGTGGCCCATCCAGAGATCCAGCCCCGCCCTGGTTGTTTCGCGCACGGCCGCGATCACAACCACGGAGCGGACGTTTGTAATCCGCGAGCATGCCGGGCGCGCGGAGTGGGTGCATGTTAAGTAAGGTGCTGTTGACGGCGATTTGATCGAAGTGGCCGGCAAATTGCACGCGGGCGATAAGATTGGCAGGCTCGTTACAGATGAGATTCGAGATGGATCTTCGCTGCTGGTGGGAAAGTAACAGAGTTCTCAGCTACTCGCCTACGTCGAAATCGCCCGCGCTGTCAGGTGTATCCTGAAAATCCGGGTGGGCCGTGTAGGCCCTGGGGCAGCTGATCCCCGCCGTATGTTCCGCGGAATCGAAACCGAGACGGCAAAACTCAAAATACTGTAAGTACTTCGAAGGGTGCCTCCGCCGATTGCCCGCTCCCGCGCAAGGTTTGGCGTTGGCCATGGATTTAAGCCGTCGCCGGCAGTGGGCGTGGCAGTGAGGGAACTGTTACGAAGGACACTCCGAGACTCACGGTCTCACCCTTTCCGCTTCCCCGAAGGACCGCTTACGCGAAGCGCTTTCGAGTACAGCACTGCCGGGTACGCAAGCGAATCCATTCCTTTAGAGGACATAATAGGCAATGACAGGAAAAAGTATTTTACTGGCGGCAGTTCTCGGAGCCACACTCGCAGCGGCAGCCTTCGGACAGGCATCGGCAATCAACGGTCAAATCCTCGGTACGGTCACCGATGCCACCGGCGCTGCGGTCGCTGGCGCCAAGGTCACGGCAACCAACATCAACACCGGCTTCCAGCAAAGCGCAGATACCGAATCGAGCGGATTGTACCGGTTCAACGTGCTGCCCCTGGGCCGCTACGAAGTCCGCGTGGAAGCGTCCGGTTTTGCGCCCCTCAAGCAGACCGGCATTGAAGTCAACGCCGGCGCCACTGTCACCCTGAGCGTCCGGCTGGAAATAAAGGGTGTATCGACGGAAATCGTTGTATCGGCCTCGTCGCCGGTCATCGATCCCAGCCGTACCGATACCGGTCGCAGTCTTTCCGGCTACGTACTCGGCAACCTGCCGCTGGTATCCCGCAACCCGTTTAACTTCATCCTGCAACAACCGAACGTCACTGGCCGAGGCAATACCGAATTCGGCGTGCCGCGCAAGGTGAACGCCAACGGCTTCAATGGCCGCATCAATTATCAATTGGACGGATCTAACAACACCCAGAGCGATCGCGCGGGCATTCGCCTTCTGCCGATATCGAATGAATGGATTGAGGAAGTGCAGACCGTGAGCAACGGATTCGCGCCCGAGTTCGGCAACACAGTGGGCACGGTGTTCAATACGATCACAAAGTCGGGATCGAACCAACTGCATGGCCAGGGCGGGTACATCTTCCGCCGCACTCCGTTCAGCGCTCGCCCCGCGCTACTCGCCCAAAACCGTCCAACGCCCAACATCAATGTCGACGCCTACAACGCGAGCGCGGGCGGGCGCATCGTGAAAGATAAATTGTTCTTTTTCGGATCGTACGAACACGTTGTCCGCGACCTGCCAACCACTGTGTCTCCCACGCCGGCAACGATTGCGCAACTGGGTCTCCCCGCAACCTACGCCGACGCCATTCCGTTTAAGCAGCAGGTCACTTTCTTCCTGGCGAAAACCGACTGGCAGTTGAATGCAGCCAACCGGATCTCCATTCGCTACAACCTGCACCGCAATGATTCGCCATTCAACAACGGCGGCGGCCTGACGCTAGTCTCTCAGACTTACAACTTCGTCGACCGGTCCCACGCCGGAGCGGTGCAGTTGGTCTCCACACTCTCGCCCAACGCCGTCAATGAACTCCGCGTTCAGATTCCCAACCGCGCCCAGGCCCAAAATAGCTTCGAGGCGAATGTACCCGGACCATCCCTTACAGTCTCCGGTGTCGCCAACTTCGGAAATTCGCCTAACACCGGCTTCCTCTATCAGGAGAGAACCCCCGAGATCACCGAAAACCTCAGCTATAACCTGAACCAGCACTCGTTGAAGTTCGGCACGTCTCTCCGCTGGATTCGCGATATCCAAACTCAGGCAGTGAGTGCCACATATAACTTCCCCTCCATTGCGGCCTACCAGGCAGCGGTTGCCGGTACAGCCCCGAAAGGCTACTCTTCTTTTGTTCAGCTCGTGGGCGATCCATCACTGAGCTACAATTCCCGCTTCGCCGGATTCTACGGGCAGGACAGTTGGAAGCCGCGCGCGAACATCACCATCACCTACGGTGTCCGGTACGACGTCTTTAGTCCGCCCACGGCAAACGCAAGCTCCCCGCTCGCCGCTTCAAAGAGTTTCCGCACGGACAGGAACAACTTCGCACCTCGCTTGGGAGCTTCCATCGGGCTGGGTAAATGGGTGGTGCGTGCAAGCAGCGGCATCTTCTACGATCCTTTCCAGACGGACCAGTACCGCAAGGCAATTCTGCAGAACGGTTCGCCGATCTTCTATTCGGTCAATGTACCGCCTTCGCAGCCCTTCGCCCCGTCGTTCCCGAACGTATTCAGCGGCTCCCCGACGGGCTTCACGCTGCCCGCGCAGGATATTCTGACGGTCGCGCCAGATTTCGCCAACCTTTACTCGCTAAACGGCAATGTCTCCGTTTCGCGCGAACTGGGGGCGAACGCCGGTATTACGGCGACGTACCTGTACACCCGGGGCAATCGGCTGCCGGTCTGGAGCAACGTCAACCTGATCCGGAACGGCGGAACGTTAGCGGATGGCCGTCCGACATTCGGCACAGGCCGCGTCAACGGTACCTACAACAACATCATCGTGGCGGAATCTGTGGGCACGTCGGTTTACAACGGCTTGAATCTCACCTTCAACAAGCGCTTTGGGCATGGACTTGACGCGTTCGCCACCTGGACATGGTCGCACTCGATCGACGATGCTCCCGAGCAAAACAACATCGATTCCGGAGCGGGATATCTATCCGACGTCACGAATCGCGGCCGCGACCGCGGCAACTCTCTCACGGATCGCCGCCACGCCTTCAACGCGAACGCCGTGTGGGACATCTCGGCCCAGCTATCGTCGAAGCCGCTCAGTTACCTGCTAAGCAACAATCGGATAGCCCTGTTGTTCAACGCGCAGACCGGGGAAAACTTCAACCTGGGCAGCAATCGAATCCTGAACGGCGACACCTCCGCGGGTGCTGCCTTCCAGCGCCCCCTTTATGTAGGCCGGAACACGCTGTTGGCGCCGGCAACCTACGAGTTGAACCTGCGCTATTCGCGGATCTTCCCCATAGGGGAGCGTTGGAAGCCGGAATTCTTTTTCGAATCCACCAACATTCTGAATCACACGAATGTCACCGGATTGAATTCGACGGCGAGCGTGGATACTGGTGGAGCTATCGTTACGCAGGCGTCGCGGGCCTGGACCAGCGCGCTCGACCAGCGCCTGATTCAGTTCGGGATGAAACTGTCGTTCTAGCTTCGCCGGCGATTTACATGTGCAGAAGATCCTCCTCCTGAAGTTTGAGAAGAGGCAGGGGGATCTTCCGTTCCTCAGCAGGCAAGGAAAGCAGCACTGTCTTGTCTTGTTTCTTGTGATACTCCGCGGCAATGCGTAGAAGCCTGAGAGGCGCCTCGTACTCGGGATTCCCATTCCAAATCTCAACCCAAAGGTTCAGCCAATTATCCGCGTCTTGAGGGCTTAAGTAGCGGGTAGCATCCACTATGGAGCTTTTCAGATCCAGTGGGATCTCCCCGCTTAGAAGTTGCTTCATTGAGTCCCGCGTCTCGCAGTTTCGCTAAGCCCAGACTCCCGAGCGCATGGGCTTCCGTATCTTGAGGCTCTAGCGCCAGATATTTGTCGAAGCTGACCAGTGCTTCTTCTAAACGTCCGCAACTGACCAAAAGGATCCCTCGTAACCACAACATTTTTGCGTGTTGGGGATCTACGGCCAGAGCTTTGCCGGCACTGACTAACGCCTGCTCATAGCGTTCGAGAAATACTAGCGAGGTGGCGTGCATGACCGAAACGTTGGCGTTCTGGACATTTAGCTCCAGAGCTCTATCGAGACTCGCCAGTGCCTCCTCATAACGATGCAGCCGGCCCAGCGCGCCCGGCAACTGGAGCGTCGTCGTCGCCTTCTGCGGGAGCGACTTTACGGGGCTACGATTTTTCCGCTCATATACCGCCGCGTTCCCAGCACCATTAAAACCGCGACCCCAAGATAGACCAGCGAGTTCGCACTGATGGACGCGCTCATCCCATAACGCCCCGCTGCCGCCGCAATCGCCACCGGGGCAAGGCCGCCGCCCAGATATCCGATGGAATTCATCACACCCACCGCTGTCGCCCGATGCTCCGGCCTGACCACATCGTGCAACGATGCAAAAATGTTTGCGTCGTACAGGCCCTTGAAGTACCCGAACCCCGCCATGGCCAAAATCAGCACCGGCACGGATAGCGTCCACCCTGTCAGGAAGATGAACGGCACGCCGCAGAACAGCCCGATCGCTTGTGTCATCATGCGCCCGCCCTTATACTTCCGCGACAACTTATCCGCGAGCACGCCACCCGTTAGAACGCCCAGCACCGACGCCACTTGCAGATACGCCGTGCTGCTGAATCCGGATAGCGACAGGCTCATGTGGAACTTTGTGTAAAGGAACGTGGGCAGCCACGTAAGGAAGATCATGGCGACGAAGTTGGCGCCGGCAAATACCGTGATCAGCACGGCAACCATCGGATTGTCGAAAAGACCGCGGATGCTGCTCTTGCTGCGCTCCGCCACTACCTCCCGCGCGGGCTCCTTCAGCACCGCCAGCAGTACCAGTGCCAGCAACACGCCAAGCCCGCCGAAGACGTAGAAGCCCGACCGCCAGCCGTAGTGTTGGCCCAGCACTCCGGCAAACGTTCCACCCGCGATGGTGCCGGCATAAACGCTGGATTGATGCGCTGACATGGCCCGTGATCGTGTCTCGCTTGTGTGGTACGCGCTGATCATCGACATGGACGCCGGGAAGTAGAACGCCTCGCCGAATCCCTCCAGCGCACGAAACAAAACCAATTGCAGGTAGTTCGTCGACAGCGCAGTGCAGATGGTAATCAGCGACCAGAACAGCAGGGCGGCGACGATCAGCGTCTTTCGCTGCACGCGGTCTCCCACCATGCCCGCTATGGGTCCGATAGCCGCATATACCCACATGAACGCGGCGCCCACTATGCCGAGTTGAATGTCGGTCAAACCCATCTCCGCTTTTAACAGCGGGAACACGGAAAAGATCGCCTGCCGGTCCGCGTAGTTGAAAAAACAGACAAACCAGAGCAGCGCAACCAACACCCACTTATAGGTCCGGTTAGAGGTAGACGCGTTTAACGCGAGAGCTGATGGCACACAACACACTATACGAGATTGTCCCGTCAACGCGCGCGTTGCTGACGGTCAAATCACTTAAGAACGCGCTGGTAGTCCTGGGCCGCGTGGAAGACGCGCTCAATCACCACTCCCTCTTTGAGCGCGCGACAGGCGATGAGGTATCGCTCGAAACCGCCGACCCGCCACAAACGTGAATATTCCGCCGGGCGTGGGCTTGGTGCTCAAGAATGAAACTGGTTCCGGGATGGTGAGTTTCACGAACGACCTTACAAAGGTTGAGCACCTGCTTTTGCGTTACACAAACTTCGATATTCGCGACGACGGCACAATTTATTTCATGGCGATTGATGTCCTTGATCGCCATGTGTTCTTCGGTGCTCGTCCGATTCAATAGCCTGAAGCGCCTTGCTTACGGGACAAACCGCCCTGCGCCGCGACGGCCCGCTCGAAAGCAATCGAGCCGTAAAACACCACACCGGCTGTAGCTTCCCTGCTCCGGCGCTTCTTAGGCGCGCTGGGTGTCCTGCTTCTCCGGATTGAAACCCAGGTCAAGAATTGCTTGTTGCGCCGCGGCCGGGATGGATTCGGCATGATTCTCAAAATGGCGGCGGAGCTGCTCGCGGTTGTTGCTGCGTCCGAAACCGTCGGTGCCGAGGTTGGTTAAGCGGCCCGGCAGCCAAGCAGCGAGTTGATCGGACATCACTTTCATGAAGTCCGTGGCGGCGATGATTGGTGCTTTGATACCCTGAAGGGCTTCCAGAATATACGGTGTTTTTTGCGCCTCGGCCGGGTGGAGCCGATTTCAGCGTCCCGCCTCCAGCGCGTTGCAGCGCAGTTCGTCGTAGTTGGTTACGCTCTAGACAACGGCGTGGATCTGATATGTTTCCGTCAAGATTTGATGCGCGCGAAGAGCCTCGTTGAAGATCAGAACTGCTGATCTCGTCCAGTGATTTCGCGCGTGTTGAGAAAATCGAGTTGTCCCCGACTTGCGCCCGGAGTGGTCTTGCCGTAAGGCTGGAGGATGCCGCAACCGCAGTTGCCGATCTTTCCCGTGGGTACAAGTCCGATAACGACCGAACTGTCGTTTGATTGCCAGGATGGGTTGGAGATCTTGTGCGATGGCGCCTACGGGGACGGCGGAGCTCACAGGACGCCTCGATTTTAACCGGCGAGGCCGCTCTTGGCGAGGTACACGCGGATCTTTTCCAGGTCCGATTTCATGGCGGTGAAGACCTGTTCCGGAGGGATGGTGATGGTTCGTTTTCCGGCGTCGGCTCCGCCCAGCGGGTATTCGTAGTGGATTTGCAGCGGTCCGTTGAAATCGCTTTGGGCCAGCAATTGGAAGAATTGCGGGAACCGAACCATGCCCTCGCCAATAGGCTTCCACTGCGCTTTCCAGCTTCCCTTGGCGTCTTTCTCCCAGAGGAAGTCTTTCACCGCTACGCCGCGTAGGTGCGGGCCGAGGACGCGGAAGCTGTCGATCCAGCCGCCGAAGCCGCCTTCCACCGTCGCGTGGCCGATGTCGTAGTTTACGCCCACCGCGTGGGGGTCGAAGTCTTTGAGCAGGATGTACAAGTCCCAGATGGGCGCGCCCACAACGTTGATGCCGGAGTGGGTGTGGAACATGGCTCCGGTTTTGTATTTGGCATTGAGCGCGGCCAGTTTGGCGACGCGCGGTTTCAGGGCGTCCAGTTGCTTGCCGAATGAGGGGCCGGCTGGATCGTATTTGAAGCCTCCCCAGCGGTAGTGATGGATGCCCAGCTCGGAGATGGTGCGGAGAACGGATTCGGCGTGGGGCGTGTCGGCGTCATCAATGCCGCTGGTGATCATGGGGACGTTGAGGCCGTGAGCGCGGATGATTTTGACTATCGGCGGGAGATCCTGGGCTACGCGCTCGGGCTCGACGTGGCCGCCGGGGCGCACGGCTAGATCGATACCGTCGAAACCAATTTCGGCTGCGGCTTTGGCCAGGGCTTCGCCTTGCAGAAATTGCAGGTGCTTGGAGAAGACGGAAACATTCAGCTTTCGGGGGGGCACGGCTTTGGCGGTTGCTGCCGCGGCTGCGGCCAGTAAGAAGTCTCGGCGATTCATGGATTCTCCTGTTAGAAAATCAGCTTCATGCCCAGTGAGAGAACGCGGCCGGGTCCGGAACTGGTGACGGCTCCGAATCCGCCGGTGGCATTTCCATTATTATCGAATCGCGCGGTGGTGTTGATGCCGGTGAAATTGGTGTGGTTGAACAAATTGAACGATTCGGCGCGGAACTGCAGGTTGCGGGTTTCGAGGATGCGGAAATTTTTGAGCAGACTGAGATCCCACTGCTGAAAGCCGGGTCCGATCAGGATGTTGCGTCCGCTGTTTCCGAACACGCCGGGCGTCATCAGATTGGGGTTGACGACGGCTTCGGTGCGGAACCAATGGGCGGGTGTGCGGTCGC
>JANYCV010000102.1 GCA_025360145.1 Acidobacteriaceae bacterium | reverse complement strand
GTACGCCTGGTCGCCAAGATCGGCGGCTATCTCGGACGGAACAACGATCCGCCTCCCGGTCATCAACTGATCTGGCAGGGCTACGCCGCATTGCAGTTCATGTCGTTCGGGTTCGCACTGAAAGAGGAATGATTCTCCAGCGTCACTTACGGGTCAAGGGCAGGCCTAGGCTGTCAGTACACACTGCGTTCGGAAGACGGCGAACAGATCGGGCTATTTAACTTAAATCCGGCAGTTCACCGGCCATAAACTGCGTAACCCGCTCATCGCCAAGCTATTGCGCTGAATGGGGTTGTCACCCGGACGGTGGAGCGCGGAGCAGTTCGAACCCCTGCCGATTCAATTGCTTGCCGGGTCGGGCTATGAGCGACTGCCGTTTTTAGGTTTAAGGCCCATTGGGCGGACTTCGACCAACCAGGCGGTTTGGTGGCGACCGCCGATGACGGTGTTTTCAGGGGCGAGGCCACCAAAAGCCGCAAGCTTCAGGGGCGGCAGTTGGCAGCGATGCATGAGGAGCAATTCACGCAAATGGAAGCGCCGAAATGGACCCAGACTTGGTTAGATGATTAGAAGATAATTGGTTTGACACTGGACCAACGGCTTGAGCGGTTAGCAGATCGTCACGAAACTCTGACGCAATCCGTCGAGAGCCTGGCAGCCACCTCGCGAGAAACCAGTGATTTCGTACGATCACTGGCTGAGGTAGTCAAGCAGGATGGTGACCACATCCGCGCCTTAGCGCGTATTGCGGAGATCCACTAACGGCGATTGACATCACTCGAAGGCGAGGAGGATGGCGAGAAGTAACGGGCGTTCGTGCGAGCTACTCCCCGCCGCCATCATCAATATCCCGCATCGGATTCTCAAACTTTGTATATTCCTTCAAGAACACCAAATTCACGTCCCCGATCGGCCCATTGCGCTGTTTCGCAATGATAAGCTTCGCCAGACCCTTCAAATCGTCGCGATCCGGTTTGTAAACCTCTTCGCGGAAGATGAAGCCGACCAGATCCGCATCCTGCTCGATACTTCCCGATTCGCGTAGATCGCTCAACTGCGGACGGTGATCGCCGGGCCGCGTTTCCGGTGCGCGGCTCAACTGAGAGAGCACCATCATCGGAATCTTTAGCTCCTTCGCCATCAGCTTCAGTCCCCGCGACAGCGCGCTGACTTCCTGGTTGCGGTTTTCAAAGCGCCCGCGGCCGCTCATCAGTTGTAAGTAGTCGATCACCGCCAGCCCCAGACCATGCTCGGCCTGCAATCGCCGCAGCTTGGCGTGGATGTCCATCAGATTTGTGCCGGCTGTGTCATCGATGTAGATGGGCGCTTCCACCAACTGCATCGCCACCGTCTGCAGACGACGGCGTTCCTCGGCATTCAGATAGCCGGCTCGGAATTTCTGCTGGTCTACCCGAGCGCCGCCGCAGATCATTCTAGTCAGCAGCGACTCCTTCGACATTTCGAGGGAAAAGATCGCTACCGTCTTCGGATCGGTTTCGTTGGTTGCCACGTGTTGCGCGATGTTCAGCGCCAGCGCCGTTTTTCCCATCGCAGGCCGGGCTGCCAGAATAATCAATTCGCCTTCGTGCAGGCCGGCCGTCATCTCATCGAATTTGGAGAGTCCTGTGCTGATCCCCCGGATTCTGCGGCTTGGGTCCAGGAAGACATTCAGACCGCCCTGGAACTCTTCAATAATCTGACGCGGATTTGCAAGCGCGTCCTTGGCGCGCGTCTCGCCCAGCTTGAGCAGCGTCTCTTCCGCGTGGGCGAGGATGTTGTCCGGCTCGTCCTCGCCGATGAAGCAGCGGTCAATCAATTTCTGCGAGGCGAAGATAATGCGCCGCAGTACGGATTTGTCCTTGACGATCCGGACGTAGCTGTCCAGGTTGAAGAGCTGCGGCAGTCCGTCGTCGAGCGAAACCAGATAGCTCAGCCCGTCGCAGGATTCCAACTGATTCAGTTTCATCAGCTCGTTGGCGAGCGTCACGCGGTCAATGCGTTCGCCGCGCGCGCTCAGGTCCATCATGCGGCCGTAGATCTTGCGGTGCTTCTCCAGGCTGAAATCGTCCGGATCAATGGAGCCGGCCACCTGGATGAAGTAGATGTCGTCGGTCAGAATCGCGCCGAGCACGAAGCGTTCGGCATCCAGATTCGCGGGCAGTCCTTTTTCGAGAGCGAGATCGATGCTAGGCATAGTGCGACGTTCTACGATAACTTCCCCGACAGTTCAGAGCAAGCGAAAGTTTGAGTAATGGAATGAGGGACCTAAGCTGTGGCTTTCTAGCCGTGACGATCAATTTCCTTACCCGTCCGCAAGTTGTTGGAAGAAATGATAACAAACCGGTGACGGGTTGGATTTTCCTCGGATTTCCACAAGGAATCCTCTGTTCCGGATTGAAACGTGCGATTCCCGAATTGGTAACGCAAGCCCATGTATTTTCAATCACTTGCGTTTGGCGCCTTACTTGCATTCTACCTCTGCGTGAAAAGATCCTACCATTTTATTTTAGCCTCCATCCTGATGGGATCGATGGCAACTGCCGCGACGATTGACCTGACTGGGACCATTCGGGATTTCAAGGGTGTGAACGAGCCCGGCGGGCATCCGGATTTCGAGGCGGTCATCGGTGGTTTACAGACTGGCGCTGTCGATACCTTCCTTTCGGCTGGACTACCGGTGTTCACCGGTTCCGGCAAGCCTGGATTCTCAAACGCCGAGAACTTCGACGAATGGTTCCGGGACGTTTCCGGCGTCAACCAGATCTCCACCTTAACCATCACTCTTAGCGACGCCGGTACGCCGGGCGCGTACAGCTATTCCAACGCGAATTTCTTCCCGATCGATAACCAGCTCTTCGGCAATACGCCCGGCTGGGATCGCAACTATCACTTCACCTACGACATTCACAGCCTTTTCGGCTTCCACGGGGGTGAGACGCTGAGCTTCACCGGAGACGACGATGTCTGGATTTTTATCAATAACAAGCTGGCGGTCGATCTGGGAGGAGTTCACTCTGCGAAAACCCGCTCTCTTACGTTCGATCCGTCCACGGCTGCCAGCTTCGGACTGATTGGCGGCAATTCGTACAGCATGGACCTGTTCTTTGCCGAAAGACATACCAGCCAGTCGACTTTCAACCTTCAGACCACACTCGATGTTGCATCGCCCGCAGCTGAGCCTTCTTCACTGCTGTTAATCAGCGCCGGAATCTGCGGCCTTGCCTTTACCGGGAAGAGGCAAGGCATCATTTGAGGGTGATCTTATGAGACGCAAGCGTAGCACCGATCACCTGTTGGAGCCGGGACAGGCTCTTGTTAAAGTCGAGCCGGGCGACGACGGCGCGACGACGGGAATCAGCGGCCTCGTTCTGTCTCGTCAGGACCAGGAAGTTGGTGGACTCGCCGGTTTGGAACAGGCGGGTTTCGCTGTTGAGCTTTTCGTGCGCGGCGCGCGAACTCGCCTCGGCGGCAACAATCCTTTGCCGCCCGCTTTGGACCCCTTGCAGAGCGTTCCGGACCTGAGCCTCAACCCCTTGTTCTGCTTGAGCCTGCTGCAACCGCAGGCGCTTTTCGGCAATCAAGCTTTGAGCAAAGTTAGCGTCAGCCGTGCGGTTGCGGAGGTTGAGATCGATCTGCACACCGGCCTGGATGGACTGATAACGGCCACCAAACACATTCCCGAGCGCAGTGCCATAGCCGCCGATGAGAAAGTCGGGAAGCGTGCCGATGGGGATCAAGGGAAGCGAGTTGATACCGGCGATGGTTGACAGCCGGTTCACCTGGGCATAAAGAAGATCACTCGAAGCACTGAACGGATTTCCTCCAGGCCTGACCGATCCACCCAGACCGCTTAATGAGTAGTTGGCCAC
>JANYCV010000100.1 GCA_025360145.1 Acidobacteriaceae bacterium | reverse complement strand
TCCCCATGGCGGCATGCGGCGCTCCAGGACTTCCTCCTTGATCGCCTTGGCCCACGGGCGGGCTTGTTCGTAGGTCGCAAACGAGATGTCGCCCATGTGGCAGGAGATGCATCTGGCGTTCACGATCCGCGCGATTTCCTTCGACCATGTGATCTTGGTGGTGATCACGTCGTGCGCGCGGAGGCACGGCGCGAGGATCAGAAGTGCGATGGCCGGGAGAATGTTGCGCTTCACCTTCACGCCCCTTCCTGCTTTTGGTTGAGCAGCGGCGATAATTGGACGGGACAATTGTCTCAATCGTCCGCTTTTACTGGCTTCTTGGTGAAGAAGGTCTTCTTGTCCATCTTCGCGTCAATGGCTACGTCGATGAAGCCGATCATCATCTCTTCCCAGCTCTGCTCTCCGAATTTAACCGTTGCTTTCGGATCCGGGTTGTATGGATTGTTCGGCGAATTGTCGAAGTATCCGGCGACTTCGATCTTCGCGCCTTCCTGCAATAGAAGGGGCTTTTCCAGACGATAGGTTAGCTGCCAGTTGAAGTTGTAGTTGTCGATCTTGAGCAGTGTTTCCTGCTCGCCGCCGGGCTGGGTGACCTTGTACTCGAAGGCCCTGCCGCGGAGGTGCATGTGCGGGAAGAAGCTGAGCAGCGTGCTGCTGTTGGGGAGCGTGACGGTAAAAGGCACGCGGTAATTCGGATCGCCGGGAGGAATGGCGAACTTGTCGGTTCCCAGGCCAAGGGTCATGACGCGCTCGGCGGGCGGTTCCTTCGCGAAGACTACACCGACACGGGATTGGTCTTCGCCTGCTTTTCCGTTGGCGGTGTAGTGTAGCTGGAACACCAGGTCGGAGCCCGCTTTGATCAGCTTGGCCAGGCCCGGACGCCAGACGTCGGGAGAATTGCCGGGAGTATAGATGGTGAGAATGTCACTGCCGCCGCCACCGATGTCGCTGCGTTGTTTGCCGTCGGCGGTCTTGGCGGGTGGCACGAAGGGAACTCCCGGGGTAGCTTCGCCGCGGAGCCACTTCGAGTTGGGTTCGCGGATATAGACCACCACGTGATGAACCACGGCACGGTTGGTGGGGCGCGCCTCGGTCATCCGCACCCACTTGTCTTCGGTCAGATTGGTGGGGACTACGATGTACTGGTATTCCACGGTGCCGCTGGCTGGAACCGGGAATGCTGTTGGGATCTGGTAGACGGCGTCGGGCTTGTCCATGGCCCAACCGTCAATGAATTCGCGGGCGGCGGGGCGGTCCTTGGGATTGCCTTCCGGTGCACCGGAATCGACCCAGGCGGAAATGGTTTCGATTTCCTTTCGCGACATGGAACGGTCGTTGGCGAAGTGGCCGTACTTCGGATCGGCAAACCATGGCGGCATCTTCGTGGAGCTGACGGCTTCGCGAATCGCCTTGGCCCAGGGGCGCGTTTCTTTGTAGGTAAGGAACGGCATGGGGCCGATTTCACCGGGGCGGTGACATGCCTGGCAGCGGTTCTGGAGGATGGGCAGGACGTCCTTGTTATAGGTGACGCCGGAAGTTACCTTTGCCGGGGGCGCTGCCATGGCCGCAGTGACTGCAAGAACGGATGCCAGAATCTTTAATTTCATACTAATCGTCTCCCGTGGTTTTCTTCTTGGCCTTCATCAGATCCTTGGGATCCATTTTGGCATCGTGAGCAACCGTGAAGAATCCGAACATCATCTCCTCCCAACTCTGATCGCCATAGCGAACCTCCGATTTGGGATCGGGGTTGAAGCGGTTGTTAGCCGAGTTATCGAAGTGCGCGGTGCATTCGATGCGCGTGCCTTTGGGCAGCAGGATCGGGGTCGCCGGATCATAGGCGAGCTGCCAGTTGAAGTCGTAATTTGGCACGTTCAGGAGCTCCTGGGTTTCGCCGGATGGATACACGGCGCGGAAGCGGAAATCCTTCCCGCGAAGGTGCATGTGCGGGACCAGGGAAGTGAGGATCGCATCTTCCTGGATGGTGAAGGTGGAATCGACACGATAGTTGGCGTCGCCTGCCGGGATGACAAACTTATTGTTGGTGGACGCCAGCATGGTGACGCGCTCGGCGGGCGGCTGCTTGGCGAAGCTGAAGCCGATCCTGGTGCGGTCCTTGGCAGCAGTGCCGTTGGTGGTGTAGTGCATCTGGAAGATGACGTCGGAGCCGGCCTTGATTAGGATGGCGCGGCCGGGTTCCAGCATGGTCGCGCGCGCGCCGGGGGCGTATCCCACCAGCCAATTGCCGCTGTTTCCGTTATTGCCGCCTTTCTTGGGGACGTAGCCTTCGCCGGGTTTGATGCCGGGTAGCCAATTGGAGCCCGGTTCGCGGAGAAAGGCGATCAGATGATGCACGACGGCGCGGTTGCCGGGACGGGCTTCCGCCATCTGGATCCACTTATCTTCGGTGAAGCCGGTGGGCAGTTGGAAGTACGTGTATTCGATGGTTCCAGTGGCGGGCACTTCGTAATCCACCGGCATTTCGAGAACGACGTCGGGCTTGCCGATGTTCCAGCCGTCGACGAAGGCCATGGGCGCTGGGGCTAGCTTCGGGTTGCCTTCGGCGGCTCCGGTGTCAGCCCATTGGGCGAGGATGTCAATATCGGGCTGGGCGAGAGACCGGTCGTTGGAGAACTTGCCGGTGTGCGGATCGGCGAACCAGGGCGGCATTTTCTTCGATAGGACAGCGGTGCGGATGGCTTTGGCCCAGGGCCGGGTGTCCTTATAGGTCAGGAAGGACATGGGTGCCGCTTCGCCAGGGCGGTGACAGGATTGGCAGTTCTTCTGGAGCAGCGGGAGAACGTCCTTGTGAAAGGTGACTTGGGGAGCGGCGGTGGCAATCGCGGCTGCGCAAAGCGTTAGGGCTATGAAGCGCATGGGGACTCCGATATTTCTAATATACGTGAAATCTTGTACGCAGGTTCGGTGCGTTTTGGGTTTGTTCGTGCGATTTGTGGTGGCCGGACGGCGCGGTTCCTGTCGTGGTGGTGATTTTGCGAAGCAGAACCAATTCGATGCTGGGCGCGGTTGGGTTTGTTTGTGCGTTTTGTGATGGCCGGACGGCTCGGTTCCGGTCGTGGTGGTGATTTTGCGAAACAGAACCAATTCGATGTTGGGCGCAGTTGGGTTTGTTTGTGCGTTTTGTGATGGCGAATTGGCTCGGTTCCGATCGTTGCGGTGATTTTGCGAAACAGAGCCAATTCGATGCGGAGCGCGGTTGGGTTTGTTTGTGCATTTTCCGGGGAAGTGGCCGACTCGCTTCCGCTCGCGGCTCTGTGTACGGAGCATTTTGCGGAACTGAGCCAATCCGGTGCCGGGCGCAGTTGGGTTTGTTTGTGCGTTTTGTGATGGCGAATTGGCTCGGTTCCGATCGTTGCGGTGATTTTGCGAAACAGAACCAATTCGATGCGGGGCGCAGTTGGGTTTGTTTGTGCGTCTTGTGATCGCGTGCCTCCCGCAGTGGTGATTCTGACCCTGCAAGTAATACTCGTCATCTTTCCATTCCATCCCTGTCCTCCTCTCGTGTGTCGAGTCTGCGCTTCGGCGTTTTCTAACTGACTCAGAATCGCAGGATCATGGAGACGCTAAGAACTTTTGGACGTTGGAGGTGAGCGGCCGAGCATACCGGAGAAGCAGCTAACCGGCTGTAATGTCAATCGTTTGGCAATCTGACCTGAGGGTAAAAAAATACTTGCCGCATTTGTGATCGGCAAAAAAGGCGCCGGCGGATATCGAAAAGTGCCTATGCTTGCCGCCAAACGGTTTGACAATTTGGCTCTCCACGCCGACGCTGTGGACACTCGCCCGCGTCACGGGCTTAGAATCCATCCCTATGCGGAGTAAAACTCGTCCCGGAACTCGAACAGGGGTAGTGTCCTAAAGCTGCGTTGAACAAATTTTCCCTAGTATTGCATTAGCAACCGCTTGCTGTCACGATGGAAGCGGAGTTGACAGATCGGATCTGGACGATTGCGGATCAACTCGCCTAGGGGTATCAGATTAATCTTAGGTTGACAAAATAATCCGTAAGATTGACAATACGGGTTGTGGACTCTTTATCGATCAACGAAAAAATTGTAGCAGCAGAGCTTGAGGTTGACAAGCGCCCAACCTTAGGTTGTCAAACCAGGGTAACCACTCGCGGGGAATACGTACGCAAATTCATTGTCGATAACGTGGGGAAGCACCCTTCGGATATCAACAGTGTAACCGCGCTTCATTGCAAAATCACAAGGCAAGCAGCCAACAAGCATTTACGACGGTTGGTAGTTGAAAAAGCTCTTCTCGAAAACGGCAAGACTCGTCACAAGTCGTATAGGCTAGCCCCGCTATTCACTTGGATGAGAAACTATCCAATAACCAAAGACCTTGCAGAAGATCAAATATGGAGCAGGGATGTATCTCTGGCCCTAAATACGCTTCCACAGAATGTTCAAAACATTTGGCACTACTGCTTTACCGAGATGTTCAACAATGCTATCGATCATTCCGGTGGGTCCGAGATCTTCGTAAGAATCGCCAAAACCGCAGCCACCACCCAGATAATGTTGAAGGACAATGGCGTTGGTATTTTTAGGAAGATTCAGAGCGAACTAGGTTTGCTCGATGAACGCCACGCGATCCTGGAGTTGGCCAAAGGTAAACTAACCACCGATCCGACCAGACACACAGGTCAAGGAATCTTCTTTTCATCTCGGATGGTTGACTCCTTCGACATACTTGCAGGCGGAGCCTTCTTCACTCATCAGTTTGGGGCTGAGAATGACTGGATACTAGAGGTTCCCGAATCCACTCACGGGACCGCAGTTTTTATGAAGCTAAATAACCACTCCTCTAGATCGGACGCCCAAATCTTTCGACAATATTCGTCTGACGATGGCTACGATTTCACTAAGACGATAATACCCGTTCGCCTAGCTCAATATGGAGAAGACAAGCTGATATCCCGTTCTCAAGCTAAGCGACTACTCTCACGGGTTGACTTGTTCAAGGTGGTCGTCTTTGACTTTAAGGAAGTCGAGTCTATTGGGCAAGCGTTTGCAGATGAGATCTTTAGGGTTTTTGAGAGGAGTCATCCTGATATAGAACTAACCGCTATACATGCTAACCCGGGAATTCAGCAGATCATTCATTCAGCGAGAAATCTTTGGGACACCTAGCGTTCGGAGTACCGCACACTAGGCCAAAATAGTTTTCAACGCACGATTAGGACACTACTCGAACAGGCACCAGCACCAGGGCTGAGAGATTCAGGACAGCGTAATAATCCGCATTACACCGGAGCATAATTCAATGCACAGGCAGAAAGCCGGTCTCATTTCGGAGTTGGCCGAAGTGAGGGCAGCAGGATCGTCTTCGTCGCCTCGATACGCTTCAAGATCTTTTTGTCAACGACGCTTGGACCCGACAGGTCGTTATCATTCGGGCCGAAACGCTGCATTACGCCCGCAGGCTGCTTGGGTATAAAGTTGTCTATGCCTATTCAGACTTCCACGGTTCCTGGTTTCCAGCCAGCCACCTGAATCCGGCCCTGTATGTTCGTGAACTGCAGCGTCGGGTCTGGATCTCGCATCATGCCAGAATGCTGTAAGTCGAAGTTGATTACGGTCCCGCCGGGGAGATCCACGGTGCCTTCAATGACCAACGATCTCGCCTACAGTATCCTGGCATTGAAGGGAAGTGATACTACACCCCCTAAGCAGAGGGCGCAACCGAGCAGGAGCAGAATCAGAGCGCGCGTATTGCCAACTATTTGAGCTCCACTACATCTCGCTTGCAGTGCCGGGGGCTGAGCCAGCGCCCCAATGGGATGCAGGAAGTTGACCAGCATTTTGACTGGGGAGGTTTCGGGCCGCTGTTCCGAGGCTTCATCCTGCGACGAGAATTCGATCCTGCTTCTCCCGCCCGCGTTTCACAAAGGGTAAGAAACGGGATTCCCGTAAAGGTTAAGTTTCGGGATTCACCCGCAGCATGTTACCAAGCGCTTCAGCAGCGCCAATGACCGCTTTTTTCTTATCTGGCGAGCGCCGGATTGCAGCAGCGCAAGCCGCCGCGAAGATGATAGAAAGGTCATCGACTGTAAACCTGTCATCTTCGCCGCGTTCTGTTTTCTGCCAAACCACGTTGCATAGTTCTTCGCCAACTTTCGCAAGAAGTACGTTCATGCCTTTATGTTGACTCCGCGCTCTGTCAGAAAGGGTAGAATGTAATTGACATGCGACACGTGGCTGGTTACAGTTCGGGATGATAAGGACAATCCGCCACAAGGAGCTGAAACGGCTTTTTGAACAAGACGACCCCAGCGGCGTAAACCCGGAACACGTCGGCAAGCTGCGGAATATTTTGGCGACCCTTAACGCCGCCCCCACTGTGGGGCATATGGATTTGCCGTCGTTTCGGTTGCACCCGCTCAAAGGCGAGATGAAAAGCTTTTGGGCGGTGACGGTACGCGCCAACTGGCGGGTGATTTTTCGTTTTGACGAAGGAGCGGAGGACGTTGATTATGTCGATTACCACTGAAAGGGGCCAGCCCATGACTATGAAAAATCCGCCGCATCCCGGCGTTGTCGTATTGCAGGAGTGCATTGAGCCTCTGGGCCTGACCATCACGAATGCCGCCGAAGCCCTCGACGTGTCGCGCAACACGCTGTCCGAACTCGTAAACGGCAAACGCGGCATATCGCCTGAAATGGCCGTGAGACTGTCCAAGGTTTTCGGCGGCACGGAGGAAGGCTGGCTTGTGCAACAGGCCCAGTACGACCTTGCCCATGTCCGCCGCGACCGGCTCAAACTCAAGCGGCTGGAATTGGCTTAAAGTCCCCAAGAAAATGCGCCAACCCGACGGGGTATGGATCATGATTGCGCTTTCGC
>JANYCV010000040.1 GCA_025360145.1 Acidobacteriaceae bacterium | reverse complement strand
GGCGTTGCGCACCTTGGTCATTCTCTTTATGTGCAGATCGAGAACGGAATCAGTCATGAAACGGGCTTGCTCCTTGGCCTGGAAGGCCCAGAAGATTTTCTTGACGATCTGCGCGCCGTCCCTTACGGCTTCCAGAATCTGACGGTCCGTTCTGGACAAGCCATTCACCCCGGACGGGAAATCATCCAGATGACGCCGGAGCGCATCCGCGAGGAACGGCAGCGCCGAGAGGTCTTCCGTCAGCAGAGTATCAAGAGCCAAGCGGTCCGGCGAACAGAACGCAGTCCAGGCCCGCTCCGCCAGCGCAAATTGAACTTTCGAGACGGTCAGGCTCTGCTTCCGCAGTGCGGCCATTTGAGGCGCATCCATCGGACCCAGATACTGACTCGTGCAAATCAAATGAACGTCTGCCTTGCGGCTCGCGAGCTCGCTGAGGATTTGGATCAGTTGCAACTGATCGCCCAAGTCGTGCTCAAACCAAAGGGTGATCTGCGGGGCGGCGAGCAGCGCGGCGTCCCGGCCACCCATCTCGCGGCGAATGTCTTTGTATTTCGCCCAGCCGCAGTCGGCTAGAAACCGCGCGCGGACGTCGGTCATTCCCTCCAGCGTCACATTGGCCGGCGTTGGACCTTCGTGCAAAACATCCCGCCACGGCAGCACGTCATTCTGGCGCGTGGCCTCGCGGATTGCGTTGACTGTGGAATCGGTGTTAGTTACGTGTAGCATTCGTTCTTCTTAACCACATTCGATGGATCACCATGAGTTCTCTGGCGGCAATGGAGACGGGTTTAATCTCCAGGGCCGCAAGTCCTTTGTTCAATTTCAGATAACCGGCGGAAAGCGTCCGGAAGATCGTGCGGCCCGGCGTCGCCAAAACCGTATGATCCGTATGTACCGCACCAACCTGGACGCGAACTATTGAGCCCTGCTGGCCGGGGTCGCAACCATAGGAGAGAACCACTTCGTAGTCCCCTGCCTCCACGACGTCGATCTTCCAGCGAACCAGATCGCCGGGCTCAGTCCAATCCTCAATAATGTCACGATTGTAGTGCAAATACTTCGGATGCACTTTCTTGCCGACGGGGTCTCCCCACGTCAGATCGATTTCCACGGGATTTTCGTCCGCCCGGCCGACTTCAATCGGCACGCGTTTATAATCGCCGCCCTGCGTAACATCCGCGTGAAATCGTGTAAATTCGCGCCGCAGCGCTGACGCAGTCTCAGGCTTCGCCGCCGCTAGGTCCGTCGTTTCGCCGGGATCTTTCGCCAAATCGAACAGCTCTCCACTGGAATGAAGCTTGTCGCCGCGGGCATTGCGGATCGACCAATTGGCTTTCAGTTCGGCATCGCCCGCCACGGTGGTCAGCACCGGGTGCCCCCTGTTCCATTGGTTGTAGATGAACTCATGCGGACTCGTCCCCTTGCCCGCGCGAAGTAACGGAGCGACGCTCTTCCCATCCAACTTCGACGGAATCGGAATTTCCGCAATGTCGCAAAAGGTGGGAAGCACATCAATGTGTTGGGCCATCGCATCCACCACTGCGCCCGCGGCGAACTTGCCAGGCCACCGGACAATGAACGGGACACGCACGCCGCCTTCATACGCCGAACCCTTGTTGCCACGGAGTCCGGCCTTGAAAAAGTGGCTGACGCCGCCGTTGTCTCCCATGAAAACCACAACGGTATTTTCCCGGTCAATCACCTTCAGCAGCCGCCCGATGTTTTCATCCACGCACGTCAGCATGGCGTAGATGCGGGCGTCCTCCAGCGGAATGTTTTTCTTCAAATAGCGCTCGATATAGCGGTCTGGAACCAGATACGGAGCATGTGGGGCGTTGAACGGCAGGTAGAGAAAATAGGGCCGGGTGCTGTTCTGCCG
Source organism: Acidobacteriaceae bacterium (assembly GCA_025360145.1). Taxonomy (GTDB): domain Bacteria; phylum Acidobacteriota; class Terriglobia; order Bryobacterales; family Bryobacteraceae; genus JANXXV01. Next base: position 525 of record JANYCV010000040.1, on the reverse strand, counting down.
GACAACCTGGATCGCACGATCCGTCAGCACGTCCGTGATGTAACCGGTCACCTCCACCGGCGTTTTGTTGTCGAACAGTTCGTCGGAATCGTCGTAGCGGTTCATGAATCCGTACTGCCAGAACCCGAAGTATTCGTCGAACCCGCGGTTGTTCGGGTGGTATTTCATATAGCGGCCGAGGTGCCACTTCCCCACGCAGGCAGTGCGATAGCCGGCCTTCTGGAAAACATCTCCCATGGTGGTCTCTCGCAAATCCAGCGTGTCGCGGCCCAGAAAGGTATCCACGGCGCCGGTTCGCTGATAGTGCCTGCCGGTCATCAGCGCCGCACGCGTAGGCGTGCAGACGGGCGAGGCGTAGAAATGAGTGAAGCGCACACCTTCGGCGGCGAGCCTGTCGATGTGCGGCGTTTCGATGTGCGGATTGCCGTTCACGCCCAGATCGAACCAGCCCTGATCGTCAGTCAGGATGAACACGAAGTTCGGCTTTGCCGCCGCGTTGGCTTTGTTCGTGAAAAGCGCCGCCGT
>JANYCV010000020.1 GCA_025360145.1 Acidobacteriaceae bacterium | reverse complement strand
GGCCGATCCACTGGTTGAACGGGCACCTCGTGCTGCACTCGTGGTTGAACGGGCACCTCGTGCTGCACTCGTGGTTGAACGGGCAATTGTTCTTGTCCGGGCGTGAGCGTCGTTTTCTTAGCCACGATTCCCTTCCAGCGCGTGGACCCGCATCACTTCATTCCCACGCGGGTCGATCACCTTCACTGCGACGCATTTGTGGTTGCCCGCGGGGAACGGCAGCGAGATCGTTCCGGAAAACAATTCGAAGCGTTCGGGGTCGATTACGCCGTCCAGCGCCTTGCTGAGTTTGGCCCATGCAGTGCGGTCCGGGAAGAACGCTTGCGTGATGCAGAAGGTGCGGCCGTCGTAGTCACTATCGACGAACCAGGCTGCCACCTTCGCCGCGCCAGTGTCCACGACGTTGTTGGTGACGGGATCGTACACGTCGACTCCCTCCATCTCAACGGTGTACATGGCATCGCGGTCCGGGCCTTTCAAGTTGGTGCGGGGACGGCCGAAGACGGTGAACAACTGGCTGCCGGGTTGTTCCTTTAAGAGGCCGTTCATGCCGGGGTTTACGTCGGGGCGGATGTGCGCGATGTGGATGCGCATTTTCGGGTGGCCTTCGTCGATGGCAGCTTGGGCGGGCCCGTCGAAGCTGAATCCGGCAAAGACGAGGTCGTCATAACGCCGGGCAGCGGGCCGGATGACTTGTTCGATCATTTTCGCTGTGATGGGCCCGTATTGCGGACCGAAGACGACGCCAACTGTGGCTTCGCCCTCCGGATCGTCGTCGATTTCGCCGGCATTTACCCATCGCCCTTCGGCGTGGATTCCGGCGGAACTGCCAGTGGCGTAGATCGCGTTGAGGCGGGTGAATTTCTTTTCTTTGTTATCGGGGAACCGGACACCATCCATGCGCAGGAGGTCTACCATCTTGCTTAGGTACGCTTCTAGGTTTTGCGTTGACTCGCCCATCTGGACTTCCCGGATGAGGAAGGTGTCTTCGAGTTCGTCGGGGCCACCGTCGAATTGTCCGGTGTTGACCTCGATGACATCCCCCAGCGACATTTCAGGTGGCTGTACCGCTTCGACGGTGAAGGGTCCGCTGACGCGCGTGATCTTGCGATCTACCTCGGGCTGGTCAACCAGTTCTTCATGATCGGCATTCGCGGCAATGCAGGCGTTCACCTCGTCCATCTTGGCTCGCCACGCTGCGCGGTATTGCTCAACAGCTTGCTTTAGATCGGCGGGGTAATCCGGGTCCGTGTCGAATGGAACCTCCCATTGCTGCCAACCCGTGCCCTTCGCCGGAAGTTCCCACCGGCGCCGGTCGGCATCTGTGAGGGACTTCTTGCCCTCCTGTTTTTGCTTCAGGGCGAGCTTTGTGCGTAGATCGGAGCGGACCATGTCACTGACGGTCATCAGTGCCGCGTTCGCATTAGCGAGAGCGGCCTCAAGCATCGCCCCGTATTTGGCGAAGATTGGGTCAAGATTCTGGTTCTGTGCGATGGTCTTCAGGGCGATGTGCGAAACGATCTTGTAACGGAAACCACCGTTCACGCCCTTCGAGTCGTCCTTCAGCTTCAGGTAATCGAACTTCGAAGTAAGGAGGCGCTGGCGGGCAATCGCAACGGCCACCCGACTCGTGTCAGCAGTGATCCAGCGTCGCCCCCACTGCTCGGCCACTTGCGCCGTAGTGCCAGAGCCACAAGTTGGATCGAAGACGAGTTCGCCAGGGTCAGTCGTCATCAGCATGCAGCGGTAGATCGCGGTTGGTGCTGTCTGGACAACGTATTGTTTGCCCTCACTTCTGTTCTGAATCCCCCCAATGTCGTTCCAAATATTCGATATGGGAAATACAGGGAAATCGTCGAGGAACCGAACGAAGCGAATTGAGGCACCTTCGACGACAACCCGGTCAGCTTCTGCCAGTCTGCTTAAACCCGAAACTGTCGTCTTCCAATGCAAACCCGGCGGCGGGGACCATTCCCGACCTTTGAAGCTGAATTGCTGTGCTGTCGCTGATGCGCCCTGGGAAGTCAGTTGATCTACCGTGATGAGTTTGCTTCCGTCGATCATTCCCTGAGGCAGCGCTCCATAGGAACTGGCGGGCTTATATTTAGCTGCGCCTTCATCACCAGCCTGCTTGTCTCGAAACAGTTGACGGTACTTCACCTTGTGAATGTCTTTTGCGTACCACAGAATATAGTCCGCAATCTGCGATAGCGTTCGCCCGGCAAACCCCGTCGTCTTCGCAAATACTATGAGAGCTACAAAGTTCTCACGACC
>JANYCV010000009.1 GCA_025360145.1 Acidobacteriaceae bacterium | reverse complement strand
GTTCCGGGACAGCAGATCGGCGGTGGCGGCGAACGAGGAATTGTCGCGATGATCGAGTGACGGGTCCTGCGATTTCATCTCCGCCACATTCTCCACATCTGCCTCAAATGTATCATCTGCACGATCTACGGCCACGCCCATTTGCAGATTCAGCGTCCAACCGGCAACGTCATACGGGCGCTTGGCGGGCCCGCTTGTTCCTGTCCGCAGCTCCGGGTATTTCTGAGGTTCCAACAGGTCCATCACGTAGCCTCGAAACGGCTGTCCGGCAGGGATGATATAGGTGCCCATCGCATACTGCTTCCCGTTTGCGATGAACGGAGATCGCGCGCGTTGAACCTGCACACCGCTCATGCGAAACCGGCGAAGCATCTCAATGGCGCTTGATTTGTCCGGCTGATTCATCGCGATCAAGTACGCGTATGGTTTGCCGGAACGGCCTGCCTCGATGTTTGAAACCGCAAGCTCCCAGGCTTTGTGCAGAAAGCTGTAGGATCGTGTGGAAGCCAGATCCAGAATCGCCATGTCGGCGGTTAGCATGTATTCAATGGCGTTCCGGACGCCCCACTTGCCTCCCATCCAGGGCCGTTCGTAGAATATCGACGGTTCCTTAGCTGGCATGCCGTTTGGAAATCGCTCCGGCAATTCCGAGAGCTTGTAGTTTTTCGGGGTGGCGTAGGCATAGAGCGCCGTCTCGGTAAGTATCCCGTGCATGTTGTGAAAGGCGGGAACCGAACGCAGGCCACCGTTCCACCAGGCATCGTATCCATAGTAGGAGAGGACGCCTGGTTTATTTTCGCGCGCGAATCGTTCTTTCATGGCGGCTCCGATCAGGTTGATACCCTCCATCACCGGCGCGGGAATGTGGGGATTCAACGGCTCGGCATACGGAGGCACAAAGATGCGCGCCGGAAACGCCGGGGACTGGTGCTGGTTGTATACGATCTGCGGAAACCACTCTTCGAACAGCAATTTGCTGATGTTGCGCGTTTCCCGCAGGTTCATCATATACCAGTCGCGATTGTTGTCGTGACCCGCGTACTTCTGGTAGAGCCAAGGCAGCGGCGCGAGCTCGTGGGGCGTGCCGAGGTTCTTCCGGTACCAATGAACGATGTGATCCAGCCCGTCCGGATTGATGACCGGAATCTGCAACAGGATGACGTTTTGGCGGATACGGATCATCTCCGGAGACTCGTCCGTCAGCATCCTGTAGAGCAGCTCCGGAGAGTGCTGCGCCGGTGCAACTTCGCTGGCGTGGAGACCGGAATCGATCCAAACGAAGACTTTGCCCTCATTGGAGAGCCGCTCGGCTTCCGCCGTGGTGGCGGAGCCAAGAGCGAGCCTGCGGTTGATGTCGCGAAAATGTTCGAGGCGTTTCAGGTTCTCCGGCGAGGAAACAATTGCCATAAACATCGGTTTCCCTTCGGAAGTTTTCCCGATATCGATCAGGCGGATACGGTCGCTTAGGGATGCGAGCTTCTGGAAATAGCCGGAGATTTCCGCGTAGCCGGCGAGTTTGAAGTCGTCGCCCGGTGCGAAGCCTAAATGTTCCTTCGGAGTGGGAATACCGGCCCCGGAGAGGGACAAGGCGAACAACAGAAGCGAGCCGAAAGCTCTCCGCACCATGATGGTCAATGATACTTGGTCTAACCGGAATGCGCCAGTGGGAGGGATGCTATTGCGGCTGCGATCTAATGAAAGCAGGGCAATTCATCCACACACGGCGTTGAAAGCGGTGGACTGGCGTGCCGCCAAGGCCGGGTTGCGGACCATCGCAATGATAGAAGCGGTAAAGGGGCTATTTGTCCTGCTGGTGGCGGTTGCACTATTGCACAATTTGCACAAGAACCTTGGAGAGGCTGCCGCGAATCTGGTCCGCGATCTGCATATCAACCCGGAGTGGCAATACGGCCGCATTTTCATTGAAGCGGCAGATAAACTGGACGATGGAAAGGTTTGGGCCATGGCGTCGGCTGCGTTGGGATATTCGGCGATGCGAATTGTGGAGGCCTACGGGTTGTGGAACCGCCGAATCTGGGCGGAATGGTTTGCGCTGGTATCGGGGGCCCTTTATATTCCATTTGAGATTTACGAAGTCATTCTGCGCCGCACCTGGCTTCCGTGGGCTCTTTTATCAATGAATGTTCTAATTGTGGCCTACGTGACGCACATTCGGAGGACCGCTTAGCGACGGAAGCAGGAAACCCGCGACTTTCCTTCCATCTAAAACCAATATGACCCGGATACCGTACTATGAGGTGGAAGCCCGATTATGAATCAATGTGAGGGCCTCGACCAGGAGATCTACGACCTTTACGTTCTGGATTTGTTGGAGAGCCCGCTTTCCCAACTCGTCAAAATGCACCTCGAAAGCGGCTGCCCCGCTTGTCAAAAGGGTATGGGGCAAGGGTTAAATCTCTGGACCGGAATGGCCATATCGGCCGCCCAGGCGTCCGATGTGCGGCCGAGTGCGGCACTGAAACGCCGCATCATGAGAAGCGTCGAACCAGCCCGCGCCAGCTGGGTGGAGTGGTTTCTGATGCGCGAGACATGGGCCGCCGCCGCGATGGCGGTGGTGATTTCGGGAGCCACGGTTTGGTTCCATGGCCCAAGCGGCGTTACCAACCCAGCGATTCCCGTGCAGACGGTACAAAGCCAGCCGCAGCCTGCTCCACCAGTTCCAGAAGCGCCAGCGCCGTCTCCTATTGCAACGCCTGGTATTTCAACGGAAGATCAGGTGCAATTGGCGGCCTTGAAGGCGAAACTCGCTAACCTGGAGCGGGACTTGTCGGCGTCCGCAACCTTGGCCGGAGAGTCTGAGACGGCACTACGGTCCGAGCGCGATCGGATGCGGAGCCTGGAGGCGGAGCTAGGCAGACAGAAGACCACGCTCGAAGCAGCCCTGCAGCAACGCCAGCAACTTGAGGCGGACTTTAGGCGCGTACAGGCGCAGACAGCTCAACCCGATAAGACGGCCATCCAACGAGTGCAGTTTCTGGAGGAAGAGAACGGTCGCCTGAGGAAGGATTTGACCGTACTCCGGCAGCGCGCCGAACAGGGATTGCAGCTCGCCGCGTTCCTGGGTTCGCCTGAGATCCGGCTGGTGAAATTGAAGGGAACCGAGGCTGCGGACAAGGCGACAGCGCAGGTTCTGATCTCCGGCCGCGGCAAAATCCTGCTTTTCACCGGCGATCTGCCGGCGCTTCCGGCCGGACGGGAGTATCAATTGTGGATCATTCGCTCCAGGGGCCCGGCGATTGTGAGTGCCGGTGTTTTCCGCGCCTCGGACGGGAAAGCGGAGTTCCAAGTTGCAAATGCGTCGCTGCTGGAGTCGCTGACGAGTCTGGCCGTGACCGAAGAACCTGCCGGCGGAAGCACTAGACCTACCGGCCACAAAGTGCTGATCGGCGTCGCCAGATCCTAAGTGAAGTGTCTACGGATTAGCTGGACGGAGCGAATACTGCGGTTCCGCGCTAAATCTGCGTTGATCAGCGTTGATCGGGAGCTAATACTCGGCGGCGCATAATTAATGGCCGCTGATGAACGCAGATGAACGCAGATTTTGGGATGAACCCCTAGGGTGAGATGCAACTTGGCCGGTCCACATATTTCTTGGACGGCACACTAGTGTTGTGTTGTGTCTACGAATTAGCTGGACAGAGCGAATACTGCGGTTCCGCGCTAAATCTGCGTTGATCAGCGTTGATCGGGAGCTAATACTGGGCGGCGCATAATTAATGGCACCTGATGAACGCAGATGAACGCAGATTTTTGGGTGAACCCTTAGGGAGAGACGCAACTGGGCCTGTCCACATATTTCTTGGACAGTACACTAGAAATGGATTCCAATTCGAGTCCCCCAGGTTCCAAATCCCCCGTTGGTCCCGGCGATCTTATTCCAACGGCCGTCGAAACCGAGAGACAGGCTCTTCATCAGGCGGTATTCGAATCCATAGCCGGAGTGCAGGCCGAGGTCCAAATTGCCGTGGCCGCTGGGTAGCCCGCGTTGTTCCAGTTCGGGGGATTGGGAGATTTGGCCGGCCACCAACGGCCCGCCAAACGGAGCCTGGCCACCAAAGTTCTGGTTCACGAACGCTAGGATGTCCGGCGGCAATTGTGCATCCTGCCGCACCCCGAACGCCGGCGGTGTGCCGCGAGCGGGGTTCTGGGCGTGGATAGTCACGAAGATGCCGAAACCCAGCACGCCGTATGGCCGGATTCGCCATCGGTCCAAAACGGTGCTGGTGTATTTCAATGAGAACGGGACCACCTGTAAGACACGCAGCCGTGTTTCAGTGGACGTGGTGACTGGAAACGGAGCGGCGCCGGTACCGCTGAGCGCGGCGGTCACATTCTGTAGTCCGCCGGTGGGATTTAGCGCGGTCAATACGGTGAGGTTCGCCACCTGCGCCACATTCGAAGTAGTCCGGAACGTGGTGCGGGACCCGGTCATCCCGACCAGGATTTCGTAGGAAATCTTACCCCGCATCCGGTCCGGCTTGTCGAGCAATGGCAAATCTATGAATCCGCCCTGGAATGTTCCGTTGTTCAGCCGGAACGGGCTACCGGAACCGGAAATCAGCAATCCCACCTGTGCGCCGATCTTTCCGATTTCCGGGATCAATTCCGGCGGCATCTCGAAGCGGGGTTTGATCGCCCGGGCAGGCGGAAGTTCCGCGGGCGGTAACGGCGCTGGCGAGCGGGAAGGAGCGGGTTTGCCAATCAGTTCTCTAAGCGCGCTTTCGAGATACGCAACCCTTTCTTCCAACGCGCGGATGCGTTCACTATCCCCATCGGCGGGAAGTGCCGCCCCGGGGAATAGCAGGAAAGTGACGAGAAGGGGAAGTAGTGGTTTCATGGCGCGAATTCCAGTTGACTGGGTATGTGCTTGACTCAAGTGGGTACGGTCTGGCAGAGTTTCGTGTGGCTGGCGCATTGGGGCTTTCGTTTCGCTTCCAGCAGCGGGACGGAGGCGTCCCGCGCCGGCCAGGGGGCCCGCCCTACCTGGGCTACTGCCGTAGTAATTACCTGAGTCAAGCACATATCCAGATCCAGCTTATCCGATTGCAGTGCGCCTAACACAGTAATGGTTCGATACCATGGAAGCAGAACGCTATGGCAGACCAACTATTTCTTTCCTACCGCTTGCGGGGCTTTACCGAGAACAACATGTTGCGGCACTACGAAAAAATGCTGCGGCAGTTTCCCTTTTCACGGCTCAATCCCGGCGGCGTTGTGTTGCGGGTGAGCGCAGTGTCCTGGGAAGAGCCCCCGCTCATTGAATTGCCGCTACCTGACCCGTTGGACATCGACCAAGCGCTCGCTTCGGCGAAAGAATTCGCGGGCGGCGATTGCGTCGTGCAACTGGAGGCGAAGTGGGACCTCTGGCAGTACGGGAAAGACTGGGAATTGACACCCACTCGCGTTATTCTTTCCTGTTTCGGGCCGCGATTTGAGAGCGAAGATACCGACCATCTGCGGATCGATTTCGGATTGGATGCGACTTTCCTGCCACAGCCTGAAATCCCGAATAATGCCTTTATGGCGCAATCGAACATTCGCAGCCTGCTTCATCTGGCGGCGGAACTGGACCGGAATCTAACCGTAGAGAACAAGCGGCTATGGTCGGATTCGGGGGAAAACTTCGCCGAGCGGTTGCAGTGGGCGCTGGAAGCTACGGCGCGCTAATCGTGCGGTTCAGCAGTTCTTCCACGGCGCCGGTTAGCATCTTGGGCACAAAGGGTTTCTGTAAGACCGAGAATTGGCCGCGTACATGTTCGGGTAAGGAGCGCACGTCGAAGGGATAGCCGCTGCACAACAGCACACGGATCTTCGGATTCAGGGCCACCATCCGCAAAGCCATCTGTTCGCCGGACATTTCCGGCATCGTCAGATCGGCGACCACAAGCCGGAAACCGCCCGGGTCCGCCTCAAATCTTGCCAGTGCAGCCGAGGCGCTGGTGTTGGACGCCACTTGGTAGCCCATGCGGCCGAGGAAGGTTTCCATCAGCTTGAGCAATGCCGCTTCGTCGTCCACCAAAAGGAGCTTTGCTCCTGCTAAGTCGCCCATTGTATTACCAGCTTGGTCTTACCAGCTCGGAATCGGAATCTCCGTGGGAGACCAGTATAATCCGAGTGACAGCGAATACCCAGGACGGTTTATCCCGTTGATTGTGAATGTACGGATGTCCGTTTGTAGAGATGCGCTCAGGTGCCGGGACACGCTATATGCCGCGGAGGCGCCAACATAATAACTGCGAAAGTTCTGAATTGTTTGAAAGAC